>NZ_JABXEM010000269.1:0-14947 GCF_013372595.1 Myxococcus sp. AM011 | reverse complement strand
CCCCGTCGCGGCCCCCGTCTCCGCCGAGCGCGAGGGTGTCTCCGTGCGCTTCGACCTGGCGCTGAGCGCGCGACCGCGAGAGGCGACCAAGGGCGCGCCGCTCCAGGGCACCGCGCGCTTCGTCCTGTCGGACGCGAAGTCCGGAGCGCCGCTCCAGGACCGGCGCGTGCTGGGATGGATGGCCCTGCGCGAGCCCGACGCCGCGCCCCTGGACGACGCGGCCTGCAAGCAGCGCGTGAAGACGTACCTGGGGGGCCTGCTGTCGGCGCGCGCGGAGGTGGACCTGAATGCCTACTGGTTCATCACGCTGAACCATGACCAGACGCTGTCGGTCATCAACCCGCAGATCTCCTTCGACCGCACCAAGCTGCACAGCCTGGTCTCCGTGGGTGGCGAGGTGGCGGACTGGGCCTTGCTGAAGGACCGCTCCGCGCTCTACGTGACGGTGCCCTCCGGCAACTCCGTGTCCGTGGTGGACCTGCAGCGCTTCCTCACGACGCGAACGGTGCGAGTGGGCAAGAGCCCCGGCCGCATCGTCGTGGCTCCGGACGGGCGCACGGCGTGGGTGAGCAACGACGGCGATGGCACCGTGAGCGTCATCGACACCGCCGCCCATGCCGAGGAGGGGACGCTCACGGTGGGCGCGGGTCGCCACGAGGTGGCCTTCTCCGACGAGGGCCGCACCGTCTGGATCACCAGCACGGAGGCCGATGTTCTCACCGCCGTGGACGTGGCCTCGCGCGAGGTGCTGGGCACCGTGAAGGTGGGTCCGGGCGCGGGCGATGTCGCCTGGAGTCCAGTGGCTCGCGCCGTCTTCGTGGCCCAGCCCCGCTCGAACGAAGTGCTGGTGGTGGACCCGGCGAGCCGCGAGGTGTCGCGTCGCATCGCTGTAAAGCCCGGGCTGGGCGCGCTGCGGTTCGACCGGACCGGGCGCTGGGCCTTCCTGCTGCATCCCGAAGCGGGCGCGGTGGACATCATCGACGTGGCCCGGAGCCAGGTGGCCCACTCGCTGACGGGGTTCTCGGCGCCGGACTCGGTCGTCTTCACCGATGCATTCGCCTACGTGCGCAACACCTCCAGCGGGCGCGTGTCGCTGGTGGAGCTGCGCACGCTGGAGGGCGCCGGCACGCCCTCGGTGGTGAACGTCACCATGGGCCAGCGCGCGCCGGAGGAGTCGCGAGGGCTGGGCCGCTCGGACCCCATCGCCGCGCTGCCCGAGGGAAACGGCGTCATCGTCGCCGGCACGGCGGACCGCGCTTTGTTCCTCTATCAGGAGGGAATGATGGCTCCGCGCGGGACGCACTTGAACTACGGCCGTGAGCCTCGGGCCGTGCTGGTGCTGGACCGCTCGCTGCGCGAAGTGGATGCGGGCACCTACTCCGCCACCACCACGGTTCGGGAGAACGGCACGTATGACGTGGCGTTCCTGCTCGACAACCCGCGCGCCATCGTCTGCATGGAGTGGAAGGTGGGCGGGGTTCCGGAGGACGCGGGGTTCGCGAAGAAGCTCCCGTTGAAGCTGACGGCCGGGTTCGACGCCACGCGCATCCTCACCGCCGGCACCACGACGCCCCTGCGCTTCAAGCTGGAGCCCACGCAGGGCCCCGGGAGTCCTCCCGTGAGCGCCGAGGAGATTCGCGTCCTCCTGTTCAAGACGCCGGGCACCTGGCAGGTGCGCACCGAGCCCCGTCGCATCGCCGAGGGCGAGTTCGAGGTGGACTTCACCCCGCCGTCGCCTGGCCAGTACAAGTTCGTGGTGGGCGTCGAGAGCCGTGGCATCGACCTGGGCCGCCTGCCGCACTTCACCTTCGGCGTCGACGCGGCTCCGGCCCCGGCGACCGCTTCCGCCTCCGAGGTCCACCGATGAAGCCCCGTCTGTCGTCGTACTCGAAGCTCGTCGTCCTCGCGCTGGGGCTCATGGGAGGGCTGCCAGTGTCGGCACAGGAGGTCGCCGTGCCCACGCCCAAGCCCGCGACGTCGCTGGACGTGCAGGTCCCCGACGTGGAGCTGGTGGACCAGACGGGCCGCGCGGTGAAGCTGTGGACGGATTTGGTCCAGGGTCAGACGGTGGCCATCAACTTCATCTTCACGCGCTGCAAGACCATCTGTTCGCCGATGACGGCGACCGTGGCGCGCGTGCAGAAGGAGCTGGGGCCGCAGAGCAACGTGCGCTTCATCTCGATTACCTTGGACGTGGCCAACGACACGCCCGAGCGCATGGCGAAGTTCGCCGAGCCCTTCAAGCCTGGCCCGGGCTGGTCCTTCCTCACGGGGGAGCCGGCGAAGGTGAAGCAGGCCCTGGTGGCGCTCGGAGGGTATGTGCCGGACAAGGAGGCGCACCGCCCCACCGTGCTCGTGGGCAACGCGGTGGCGGGCACGTGGACACGCGTGGACGGGCTGGGCAGTCCCAGCGCCCTGCTCGCCGCGATTCGCGAGGCCCAGGCGGCTTCCGCGGGGCCCTCGGCGCTGGGGGCGACGGCGCAGGCGGATGCCCGTGCCCAGGACGCCTCGGCCGAGAAGTACTTCACCAACACGGAGCTGGTGGACCAGCACGGCAAGACGCACCGGTTCTACGAGGACCTGGTGCGTGGGCGGAAGGTGCTCATCAACTTCGCGTTCACCGCGTGCAAGGGCGCGTGCTCGCCGATTACGAAGCATCTGGCGCAGGTGCAGGAGAAGCTCGGCGGTCGCGTGGGCAAGGACATCACGATGATCACCCTCTCGGTGGATCCGGCCAACGACACGCCCAAGAGCCTGGGCACCTTCACGAAGAAGATGGGTGTGCGGCCCGGCTGGTACTTCCTCACGGGCGCGCGTGAGAACATCACCCTCGTGCTCAAGAAGCTGGGGGGCTACGTCGATGACCCGGATGCGCACAACACCACGCTGCTCATCGGTGATTCGGCCACGGGGATGTGGGTGAAGTCCCCGGCGATGGCCCAGGTGGACAACATCGTCTACGCCGTCGAGCACCTGAACGACCCGAGGTAGCGGCATGCCGAAGAAGCACGACGGGGCCCACGGTGTCGGCCGCTCGCGAGGAGCGAGCGTCGTGTCGCGTGGCGCTCCGTGGGTCTTGATGGTCCTGGCCTCGCTGTGGCTCGGCTGCAAGCAGGCGGAGTCGACTCCTGCTCCGGTGGACCCGCTGACGGCGAAGCGTGGGCGGAGCCTCTTCCAACGGGGCCAGGGTGTTCGGGGCAGGCCCCTCATGGGCTTCCTCGCGCCCGAGCGGGTGGAGCTGAGCGGCGAGGTGTCCGCATGTGCGCGCTGTCACGGGCCTTCAGGTCGTGGGAGTCGCGAGGGCGGCGTGGACGTGCCCGACATCACGCCCGGGGCGCTCGGACACTCGCGCGCGCGGGCGGTGGGGGCACTGGAGGACCGCGCGCGTCCGGCTTACACGCGGGCCACGTTGTTGCGTGCCATCACCGAGGGCATCTCCGCCAGCGGTCGTGAGCTGGGCGTGGCGATGCCAAGGTATGCGCTGGACGAGGTGGAGCGGGAGGAGCTGCTCGCATTCCTGGGTCAGCTTGGCGAACATCCGGACCCGGGCGTCTCCCCTGCGTCTCTCACGGTGGGCGCGGCGTTGCCCCTCACGGGAAGACGGGGCCCGCTGGGACAGGAGGCCGCGGCCGTGGTGCGCGCGGTGTTCGCGGATGTGAATGCCAGTGGCGGCATCTTCCGCAGGAAGCTGGAGCTGCTCGTCGAAGACGATGCCGCGCTCTACCCCGTCCGGAGCGAGAGTCCTCCGAATGCCACAACCACCCCACGACTGCGGGAGCGCGTGAATCCGGCGGAGTCCGAGCAAGAGATTGCCCGAGGCTCGCTGCCTCCAACCCCGGACGCCACCACACGAGTGAGTGAGCGTGTGAGTCCGACGGAGTCCGCGCGAGTGGCTGCCGGAGGCCCGCCGCATCTCGTCCCGGATGCCACCACGCGACTGCTGGACCGAGGCGTGCTCGCGCTGGTGGCCAGCATGCGACGGGGTCCGCTGCCCTCCGACGCGAGACTCACCGAGGAAGGTGCGCCCCTCGTTCTCCCCCTCGCCTTGAACGGTGGCACCTCCGACGAGGACAGCCCCGTGTTCTTCCTCTATCCGGATGAGCCCGCGCTCGCGCGGCTCGCGGTGCAGTCCCTCGCCACCACGCGCGAGTCCGAGCTGCGACGAAAGCCGCTGGTCGTCGTCCACACGGGCGGCGATGAGGGTCAGGCCTGGGCGCAAGCCGTGCGCGCGGAGACGACGCGCCGGGAGCTTCGCGCCCCCGTGGAGCTGCCCCTTTCAGACGGGCCGCTCCCAGTGGAGCACTGGGCCTCCGCGCCACCACCCGCCGTGCTCTACGCGGGAACACCCGAGGGTCTCGACACCTTGCTGCGTGCCCTGGAGGCCCATGCCCCCACGGTGAGAGTCCTCGCGCCAGCAAGCCTCGCCATCCCCGAAGTGGTGGGCGCATCCACGGGGCGCATCCACTTCCTCTACCCCGCCGGACTCGGAGAGCGAGCCCCCGAGCTCAAGGACTTCGCCGCGTTCATGAAGCGCCATGGCCTGGCTCCGGGACACACCTCGTTTCAGTTCGGCGCCTACGCCGCCGCGCGAGTCCTCGTGGAGGCCCTCACCCGCGCGGGCGCGGAAGTCACCCGCGCCAGCCTGACGCAGCAACTGGAGACCCTGCGCGACTTCGACACGGGCGTCTCGCCTCCCGTCACCTTCGGCGTCAATCGCCGCGTGGGCGTGCAAGGGGGACAGCTCGCGGCGTTGGACCCCGCGACGAATCAACTCGTCCCGGTGTCGGACTGGATACCCCTGACACCCTAGCGGTTGTATGCGAGCGTCGGGTGCATGGCCCTGCCCCAGACCCGCTTCATCGAGACCACCCTGCGCTCGCCGCTGATGCAGTTGCCCGTTCGGACCGTGGTCTTCGAGCTGGAGAAGGGGCGCGTGCTGCTATCACCCGCCTCGGTGCTCACCGCCGAGCAACTCCAGGAAGCCGGCCCTGTCACCGACATCGTCGCCCCGAGCCTGATGCACACCGCGGGAATGAAGGCCGCCGCGAAGGCCCATCCGACGGCGCGACTCTGGGGGCCCATCGGTGTGCGGAAGAAGCTTCCCGAGCTGACGTGGCACGGCCAGCTCGATGTAGACCCCTGGCCCTTCGGGCGTGAGCTCTCACTGCATCCCCTCCAGGGACTGCCGAAGCTGCGTGAGACCGCGTTCCTGCACACCGCCTCGAAAGCGCTCTACCTGACTGACATGGTCTTCAACATCCCGGAGCCCAAGGGCCTCGCCGCGTGGCTGTTCTTCAGGATGTTCGGCACCTACCGCCGCTTCGCCGTGAGCAAACTGTTCCTCCGCTACGTCAAGGACTGGCCCGCGTTCGAGGACTCCATCGCGAAGCTCGCCGCGCTCGACTTCCAGCACGTGATTCCCTCGCACGGAGACGCGGTGCTGAACGAGGGCAAGCCCAGGCTCCTCGCCGCGCTTCGCGAACGCCAACTGCCCGCCTGACGACTCACGACACGGCTCGCATCGCCACCGGAATCTCGATGACCACCTCCGCGCCCGCCGCCCTCGGCTCCGACGCGACATAGGCACGGCCACCGTGTTGCTCCGCCACCTCCCGCACGATGGCCAGCCCCAGGCCCGTGCCTGACGTGTGCACGTCACCGAGCACGCGGTGGAAGGGCTCGAACACGACTTCGCGCTCGGCCGGGGGAATGCCCGGCCCCAGGTCCGCCACGCGCACCTGATAGCGCCCGCCCTCCCTCACCAGCCGCACGTGAATCTCGCCGCCCTCCGGAGAGAACTTCAGGGCGTTGGACAGCAGGTTGTCCACGGCCTGTCGCAATCCACCGGCGTCGAAGCTCGCTTCAGCCGGGCCAGGCGCATCCACCCGAATCATCTGGCCCCTGCGCTCCGCCTCCGCGCGCGCCCCCTCCACCGCCTGCGAGAGGAGCTGGGACAGGTCTCCGCGCTTGCGGTCCCACCCTCCTCGTCCCGCCACCGCGAGGTCCAGGAGGTTGCCCGCGAGCACCGCCAGCCGGTCCACCTCCCGCCGCGAGTCGAGCATGCTGGCGCGCAGCTCCTCCGGCGTCCGCTCCCGGCGCAGCGCCAGGTCCATGCTGGTGCGCATCAGGGTCAGCGGAGTGCGCAGCTCGTGCGCCGCGCCAGCGATGAGCCGCTCCTGCGTCTCGCGCGCGCCCCGCAGCCGCTCCGTCGCCTCCGCCAGCACCGCTCGAAGCTGGCCAATCTCATCGCGCTCCCGGTCCTCCACGGGCGCGCGGGAGAAATCTCCCTCCCGCAACTGGCCCAGGTGGCGGGTGATATCCGCCAGCCTTCGCGCCAGCTTTCGCGCCAGCGCGGTCTGCACCGCCAGCAAGGCCAGCCCCAGCACCGCGGCCAGCGAGAGCGCCATCCGGTAGTACGTCCCCACGGAGCCATCCACCTGCCCCAGCGACGCGGACAGGCGCAACGCATAGCGCTCCCCGTGGGGAGAGCGGACATTCACCCGCACCTCGCGCCACCGCTCGCCATTCAGGTCCACCTGCGTCAGGAGCCGAGGCTCGCCTCCGGGCTCTCCCGGCACGAGGCGCTCCTTCCCCACATCCACCCCCGCGGGCCCCTGCGGATAACGCACCACCAGCGCGCCATCCGGTCCATACAGGTAGCCATGGGGCGCGAAGGGCCGCACCTGCTCCAGGAGCGGCGACACCGCCATGTGCAGGTGGACCTTCTGCCCGGGCCCGTCGAACAGGCTCACGCTCTCGATGGCGGCCTGGGCCAACAACGCGCGGTCCAACGAGCGCTCCAGGTCATAGCGGAAGAGCTGCCCCGCCAGTCCCAGCGCGGTGAGCATCGCCAGCACGGGGAGGAGCGCGCCCAGGACCCAGAGGCGCCGTGCGAGCATCACGACGGTTCATCCGGGACCACCGTCAGCTTGTAGCCCACGCCGCGCACGGAGCGGATGGAGACGTCGGAGACCTGCAGGCGCTCCAGCTTCGCGCGCAGGTAGCCCACGTACACATCCAGCACGTTGCCATGGCCCTCGAAGTCCGGGCCCCAGGCCTGGGCCATCAACCGGGCCCTCACCTGTGCCTCGCCCGGATGCTTCGCCAGCGCGGAGAAGAGCGCGAACTCGCGCGGCGTCAGCGGCTCCTCGCGGCCTCCCTTGCAGAGCACCCGTCGGCGCGGGTCCATCACCACGCAGCCCAGTCGTACGGCGCCATCCTCCGACTCGCCCCGCCGCGCCAGCGCCTCCAGTCGAGCCAGCAGCTCCTCGAAGTCGAAGGGCTTCACCAGGTAGTCGTCCGCGCCCGAGCGCAGCCCCGTCACCTTCTCCGGCGTGGTGCCCCGCGCGGTGAGCATCAACACCGGCGTGCGCACCCCCACGCTCCGCCAGTGCTTGAGCAGCGTGACGCCGTCCACTTCCGGCAGCGCCCAGTCCAGGATGATGACGTCGAAGCCCTCCTGGGCTCCCATTTCCAACGCCTCACCGCCCCGGGTGCAGACCTCGACGGAGTGGCCCTCCTCCGTCAATCCCTGTCGGAGCAGGGCCACCATCTTCACTTCGTCTTCGACGAGCAATAACCGCATGTGAAGCCCCCTGCGCGCAGCTTTCCACGCTCCGCGGGGGCGTTTCCAGCGACATTCCCGAGACAAACGGCTCAGGTCGGAGCGGAGGGCCCCGCCTCGTGAGACATTGGCGATGATTCAGACCGCATCCCGTGGTCGAGGAGAAAGGCTCTCACGGCGTCGGAGATCTCCGTCCCCGCCTCCAGCAGGCCGGCGTGGCCCGCGTCATCCACCTGCATCCAGTGGGCATGCGGCAGGCGGTCGCGCATGCGGATCATCTCCCGCAGGGGCACCAGGGTATCGTCGCGCGCGGCGATGATGAGCGTGGGCACCGTCACGGAAGGCAGCACGTCCCACGCATGTCCCTTCGCCAGGCCGCGCAGCGTGTACCAGTAGGCCTTGGGGCTCATGGTCCGCAGCGCGAGCAGGAACTCGTCGATGTCGTCCCGAGGCGCGCGCGCCCGCAGCGCTCCCGCCGCGCGGGCCATGGGATAGGCGATGCGGCTGCCCAGCACCGCGCGCACCACCGGGGCGACCAGCGGCACCGTGGGGGTCGCCATCCGGAAGGCCCCGCGCACGGTGGAGAGCACGGCGCGCGCGGCCAGTCCCGGGTCACCGGAGCCCGGAGCCCCCGGCGTGCCGGCGATGAGCGTCATCGCGGGCACCAGGTCCGGCCGTCGCCGGTACAGCTCCAGGAGGACTCGCACACCCATGGAGAAGGCCACCTGGTGTGGGGGCCGCCCATCGCCACGCGCCATCACCTCCTCGGTGACGCGCTCCAGGTCGCCCACGTGCACGGAGACGTCGTAGTCGCCGCTACGTGACTCCTCGCTGCCACCGTGCCCCCGGTAGTTCCAGTGCACCACCCGGTGGTCCTGCTCCAGGCTGGAGACGATGTGGCGCCAGAAGTTCTCCGAGGTGCCAATGCCATTGCTCAGCAACACCGTGGCGCGAGTCTTCAGCGCGTCGTCCGCGGCCTGCTCGAGCAGGTCACCGACGTGGGTGTGCCAGGCCACCCGGGTCCCATCCGGTGCGACGACATAGCGCGTGGCGCGACGATAGGGCATGCCCCTTCACCATGATGCGGGGAAGGCGGGCGCGCAAGCGGTCCTTCCCCGCGTCCGCGGTGCGGAACACCGTCCCGTGACATGCCCGTCCAGGGTATGAGGACGCCATGCTTCGTGAGGATGCGAAGGACGTCGACATCGCCAGGGCGCTCGCGCACTACGCCGAGCACGGCTATGCCCGGCTGGGCCGGGTCCTGGATGATTCCGGACTGGAGGCCCTGCGCGAGCGGGCGGACGACCTCATGCTCGGTCGGGTGGTGTACCCCGGCATGTTCTTCCAGCCAGATGCGACCACCGGACGCTACGAGGACGCCCCGCTGGGCCTGGGGTGGCAGGGCCCGTCGCTGGACTACCGCAAGCTGGAGAAGCTGGAGAAGGACCCGCGCTTCCTCGCGTGGATGGAGAATCCCCTGTTCGAGCGGCTCGTCCGCGCGCGCATCCCCGGCGACATCGTCCTCTACCGCGCCATCCTCTTCCACAAGGGCCAGGCCGGCGGCAGCAACCTGCCCTGGCACCAGGATGGAGGCCGGCTGTGGGGCCTCACCCGAGAGCCGGAGCTCCAGCTCTGGACCGCCCTGGACGATGCCCCCGAGGACGGCGGCTGCCTGGAGGTGGTGCCCGGCACCCACAAGGCCGGACTGGTGACGGAGCTCGGTGGCGTCATTCCTCCGGACGCGGTGGCGGCCCAGGACGCGGAGCGCCGCGCCCTGCCCCTCCCCGCGCTCGCCGGAGAGGTCATCCTCATCCACAACCACCTGTGGCACCGCTCCGGACGCGGCCGACCCGGCCTGCGCCGCCGCGCCTTCTCCGCCTGTTACATGAGCGCGGACACCCGCTGTGTCCGCAAGAAGAAGGCGCCGCGCGTCTTCCCGCCCCTGTTCCGCGCTCCGTCGCCGTGACGGCACAGCTCACGGATGCAATGCGGGCCATGGCCGTCAATAAGCCTCCCGCCGCCGCGACTCGGCGTGCTGTCGCGCCCGCTTCTCCACCGCGCGGAACGTGTCCTCCACCGCGTCCTTCTGGCCCATGCGCGCCAGGAAGCCAGGGATGGAGCCAGCCGGATCCACGGTGAAGCGATACACGGCATGGGACTTCTCCTCCCCCCGAGGCTCCACGTGCCAGCTTCCTTCATTGAGCCGGAGGCGCACCGTGCCGCGCCGCTGGGGAAGGGCGTCCGGTTCCGCCTGCCACCTCTGAGCGAACACGCCCGAGCCATCCTCGGCCACCTTGGATTCCAGCACCACGTTGCTGATGTAGTCCCGCGCGGACACCACCGGCAGGTCCAGTCTCGTGTAGGTGAGCTGCCCCTCGTCTGGCAACTCCTTCAACAGGCGGGACTCCTTCACGTACGGCATCCAGTGCCGATAGGCGTCCACATCTCGCAGCACGGCCTGCACGTCCGCGGCGCTCGCGGCCAGTTCGCCCTCCGCCCAGACGTCCTTGGCCTGCGTCCCCGGCCGAGGCCGGACCTTCACCACGTACGGCGTCTCCGCCACCGTGCTCCAACCCTCCGCCGCCTGGGAGGTCCCCGCGGCGAGCCCCAGCGCCCAGGCGGCAAGCGCCGCTCCACTCCACAGCCTCTTCATGCGTTCTTCCTGGGCGACTCGGGCCCGGTGCGTCGTCACGTCCGATTCCGACACACGAGCGCCCCAGCGAATTCGCGAAGGCACACCGAGCCAGGGGCCAGGGCGGCCACCGAGCCGCCAGCCCTGAACGCACAGGGCCGCTCCGCGAGCAGCCGCGATGCGCTGACAAATGCCCCCGGCCGTTACAACGCCTTTCATGGCGCATGAGCTTCCGCATCGCCGCGCAGCGAAACCCAGAACCCGGGCACCTTGACGCGCCCGAACCACACCACCCGAGGTTGCGAAGTCGCGGCTTCGCTCTCAGCCCACCAGGTGCAAGCGAGTCATTGGCGGCACCAGCTCCCGCGCGCGCTGACTCACGGGCAGGGACACGCGGAAGGTGCTGCCCCGGCCTGGCTCGCTCTCCACGGAGATGTCTCCGCCGAAGCCGGTGACGATGCCGTGGCAGATGGACAGCCCCAGGCCCGTGCCCACCCCCACGGGTTTGGTGGTGAAGAACGGGTCGAAGATGCGCGCGCGCACGTCCGGCGCCATGCCCACGCCGGTGTCCTGCACCTCGATGATGACCCGCTCTCCCTGCGGACGCAGGGTGACGCGCACCTCGTTGTGCTCCGGCTTCCCCTCGGGAATGGCGTGCGCGGCGTTGATGAGCAGGTTGAGGAACACCTGTCCGAAGCGGCCTTCGTTGCCCTCCACCGGAGGCACGTCGCGGTAGTCGCGGATGATCTGCGCGCGCATCTTCAGCTCGCCGCGCGCCATGGTGATGGCGGACTCCAGCACCGCCTGGATGTTGACGGCGGTGGCGACCTCGTCGTCCCCGCGAGAGAAGGTCCGCAAGTCCCGGACGATCTGCCGCACCCGGTGCGCGCCATCCATCGCCTCTCGCAGCACCTCCTCCATCTCCGACGTGCGCCCCGGCGGCAGCTCGCGCGCCACGGACTGCAGCTCCACGGACAGGAAGGACAGGTTGGAGAGCACGAAGGCGAGCGGGTTGTTGATTTCATGCGCCACGCCCGCCGCCAGCGTGCCCACCGCCGCCAGCCGGTCCGACACCACCAACTGCGCCTGCATCGCCTTGCGGTCCGTCACGTCCAGCGACACCCCGCCCAACAGCCTTCGCCCCGAGTGCTCCTTCACGATGAAGCGATACGTGAGCCAGTGCCGCTCGGCTCCGTCCGGCGCGGGAATCATGCCCTCCGACGCGCGAGCCAGCCCCGACTCGAGCACCGCCCGGTCCTCCCGCCGCACGTGGTCCGCCGACTCCGGAGGCATCAGGTTCATGTCGTCCAGCCGGTCCAGGCTCGCGCTCTCGGACAGGCCGAAGAAGCGGCGGTATGGCTCGTTCACCCAGATGCGGCGGCCCTGCTCGTCCTTCATGTACGCCACCACGGGGCTGTGGTTCATGAAGGCGGCGAACAGCGCCTGCGACTCCTGGAGCGCGGCGAGCGCCGCGGCGCGCTCCTCCATCAAGGCATGCCGAGCCTCGGCCTCGGCCGCGTTGCCCATGGCCGCGCCCAACAGGCCCGCCATCAGCTCCAGCGTGCGCACGTCCCGGTCATCGAAGGCATTCGGGCGACGGGAGACCAGGTTGAGCGCGCCCACCGGCTGGGCCTCGCGCCACAGCGGTACGCACACCATGGAGCGTGCCCCCACCTGCCGCGTGGCGCGCACGTTGACGCGCACGTCGTCCTCGGTGTCGTCGGTGCGCATCACCTCGCCGCGCAGCAGGCTGGCGCCGGTGAGGCTCCCCTCCACCGGGAGACGGAAGCCCATGTGTGGCAACAGACACCCGGTGGCCACGGTGTACTGCGCGGACCCGTCCTCCAGCAGCGCCACCGCCGCGCCGTCCGCGCCACAGAGGACGCGTGCGCGCTCGCACAGCAGGCTCATCACCCCGGCCAGGTCCAACCCCGCCAGCGTGACGTCCCCCTGCGTCTGGATGATGGAGGACAGCCGCTCCATCTCCCCGCGCGCGGAGGCCTCGGAGGTCTGATGCTGCCTTCGCTTCGCCGAGCGCCGCTCCAACAGGTGCCTGCGCGCGCGGAGCTCCACCGGGGAGAAGGGCGCGACGAGGAACTCGTCCACGCCCGCCGCCAGCAGGGGCGCCAGGCCCTCGTCCGTCGCGGAGCGGGTCAGCCCCAGCACCAGCGGCTCCTCGGGCCTCGCGCGTGCTCGCAACGCATCCAGCCAGCGCGCATCCTCCGCGAGCCCCTCCGCCTCGACGATGAGCACGTCCACCCGGCCATGCACCAGCTCCGCGCCGGCCTCGGAGGCCTCGGCCCGGACGAGCACCTCCTGACCCTGGCGCCGAAGCTCCTCCGCCACGGGGTGTTGAAGGTCAGCGCTGATGCACAGGTACTTCATCCGTTCCTTCCCGCCGCGGCGAAGGTCCCTGGCCGTCTTTGGAATGTTACAGTCTAGCAGCAGCCTGAATCCTTTGCGCCGGTCCCGAGTGAGGGGCCGAGCCAACCCAGGACATCTCAAGAGAAGAGAGGCCGTGAGTGCCGGGCAGTCCAGGAGTCATCGTCGCCGAGCAGCCCCACTACCTGCCCTGGGTGGACTTCTACGAGCAGGTGGCGCGTGCGGGCACGCTGCTGGTGCTGGACAACGTGCAGTGGCTGCGGCGGGGCTGGCAACGCAGGACGCGTGTGGCATTGCCGGAGAATGTGCCCACACCTCCGCCCACCGAGCCGGGCTTCCAATGGCTGTCCATTCCGCTGGAGGACCCACACCGCGACGCGCTCATCAGCGAGCTGGCGGTGGACACCCGGCAGCCGTGGGCACGCAAGCACCTGAGCAGGCTGGTGACGCTGTATGGGCGGCGGCCCCACTTCGCCACCCAGGTGCTGCCGTTGCTGGAGCCCTTCTACGACAGCGTGGCACGCGAGGCCGGGCCGGGCTCGCTCTTGCGTGTGCTGTTGGGGAGCACCGCGTTGTTCCACGCGCCGCTGGGGCTGAAGCCAGACATCCTCCTGGCGTCCACGCTTCAGCGCCAGGGCGACGAGAAATCCGCGCGCCTGGTGGAGTACTGCCGTCAGCTCCAGGGCCACACGTACTACTCCGGGCTGGGCTCCTCGCTGTACCTCCAGGTGAGCCTGTTCCGGGACGCGGACGTGCGCGTGTTGTGGCAGCGCTTCCGGCACCCGACCTACCCTCAGGGTCGCGAGGGGAGATTCGTGCAGGGCCTGTCGATTGTGGACGTGTTGTCCAACGTGCCGGTGGAGGAGGTGCGCCGGTGGTTGGAGCCCTCGCCGTGGGGCCCCTTCGCACCGGCACAGGCCGGAAGCTGACGGCTAGGACGCGGAGGCCGCGGTGGTCTCCGAGGTCTTGTCGAAGC
Organism: Myxococcus sp. AM011; assembly: GCF_013372595.1. Lineage (NCBI taxonomy): Bacteria > Pseudomonadati > Myxococcota > Myxococcia > Myxococcales > Myxococcaceae > Myxococcus > Myxococcus sp. AM011. Next base: position 1,393 of record NZ_JABXEM010000269.1, on the reverse strand, counting down.
GCACGAAGTAGCTGCGCACGGCGGCGTCCAGCAAGGCGGGGTCCAGCTTCGGCTCCTGTCCCAGGTAGTGGGACATGTCGATGACCTGGTCCAGGAGGTCTCGGGGCTGGCAGGCCGCGAAGGGGCGGTCCGTCGGCCGGTAGTGCGAGTCGATGAGGTAGTCGATGGCGTTGGCGTTGTAGGCCACGCCCCGCTTGCGGCACATGATTTCGAAGATCTGGTGGAACTGCTCCTCGTCCGGCCGCTGCACCTCCAGCTTGTAGCGGACGCGGCGCAGGAAGGCGTCGTCCACGAGGGCGCTGGGGTCCAGGTTGGTGGAGAAGGCGGCGAAGACGTCGAAGGGCACCTGCAGCTTCTTGCCGGTGTGCAGGGTGAGCATGTCGATGTCGCTCTCCAGCGGGACAATCCACCGGTTGAGCAGGTCCTTCGGCGACACCTTCTGCCGGCCGAAGTCATCGATGAGGAGCATCCCGTTGCTGGCCTTCATCTGGAACGGGGCCTCGTAGTACTTCACTTCTGGCGAGTAGACGAGGTCGAGCATGTCCAGCGTCAGCTCACCGCCCACGACGACGAGCGGCCGGCGGCAGCGCACCCAGCGCCTGTCATACGAGGCGCCCGCTTCGTCCTCCACGGGCTTGTGGATGTTGGCGTCGAAGACCTTCACGACGAAGTCGTCGATGAGGATGGCGTGGGGGATGAAGATGTCCCCTTCGAAGCAGTTCACCATTCCCTGGCAGATGGCTGTCTTGCCATTGCCGGGCGGGCCGTAGAAGAAGATGGCGCGACCGGAGTTCATCGCCGGACCGATGCCGTCGTAGATGTAGTCGCGGATGACCAGATCGCCGAACTTGTCCTGCATCCGCGCGCGGGTGATGCGATTGCCGCGCACCGTCTGCTTCTTCACCGCCGCGATATACTCCTGGAAGGAGACGGGCGCGGGGCCGTTGTAGCGATTGCGGTCGGTGATCTGCCGCAGCATGTCCGTCACGAAGGTCGTGAGCTGGTAGATCATCGTGGACTTGCCGACGCCGGACGCGCCGCCGCCTCGGATGTCCACGTACTTCTGGCGGCGCAGGCCCTCGATGATGTCGTCGATGACGGCCGAGGGGAGCTGGATGCGGCTGGCCAGGTCCATGCCGCGCATCTCACCGGCGAAGAAGAGCGCCTTGAGGATGAGCTCCTCCACGAAGGTCGCCGTGAGGCCGGTCTCCTCCAGGGTGCGAGGCTGGGTGGGCCAGAAGCGCTCCTGGGAGCCCGCGTTGGGTTCCAACGCGCGCCGGGAGCTGGTGCCAGGGGTGCGCCGCTCGGGGCCCGAATAGGACGCCGGGGGTGGAATGGTCCGCCGCTCCTGTCCACTGGGGCTGTCTCTTATACACCTCTGACGCTGCCGACG
>NZ_JABXEM010000268.1:0-14993 GCF_013372595.1 Myxococcus sp. AM011 | reverse complement strand
TGCCCGCCCGGGAGCCATCGCGAGGCCCCCTCATGTCGCCGACGTGGCCCATTTCCCAGATTCTCGCCCTGAGCGAGGAGTGGGTTGCGGCCCGTCACTCGCCTTCGCGCTCCACCTCGACGGCGGTTGTCATCCCGTTGGCATCCAGCCGCACACGGTAGACGGAGTTCAGCCCGTCCCCGTCGAAGTCGCCGCGCGCCAGGCACGACACCTCGGGCTCTCCCACGGGGCTCTCCTGCACCACCACCTCGTACTGGAACCGGACCTTCTCCCCCGGCTCGAAGCCCAGGCGGTGGAAGACGTCGTTCTCCGGGAAGGGCACCGCCTCGCCGCCTCGCGGCACGTCCCGGGGCGTGGGGCCCGCGACTTGATAGGCGCCGTGCTCGTCTCGGTACGCCTGCACCGCGTCACAGAGCGCCAGCACGTTGAGGCGCGCCTCGGTGTCGGTGGGGCGCTCGCTCGACCGCCGGGCGTGCCGGAGGGAGAGCACGCCCAGCACCGCGGCGATGACGCCCAGCACCAAGGCGAGGAAGGGCCACTTCTTGAGAGGGCTGCTGCTCGAAGGCGGCGGGGACGGTGACGCGTCGTCGGACATGGTCCTCAGCCCTCCGGCTTCCAGGCGGCCCAGTCGCGAGGCTGCCGCAGCACGTCCACCAGCCGCGCCTCCCAGGTTCCGGGCTCGGGGTGGTGGTCATAGCGCCAGCGCGTCTGGGGCGGCAGGGACATGAGGATGGACTCGGTGCGCCCGCGCGTCTCCAGGCCGAAGACCGTGCCCCGGTCATAGACGAGGTTGAACTCCACGTAGCGCCCGCGCCGCACCTCCTGCCAGAAGCGCTGGGCCTCGGTGAAGGGCGTGTCCTTGCGGCGCTCGGCGATGGGCAGGTAGGCGTCCAGGAAGGCCCGGCCGCAGTCGCGCACGAAGTCCAGCTCGCGCTCCAAATCCCCGCCCATGTTCTCGAAGAAGACGCCGCCCACGCCGCGCGTCTCCTCGCGGTGGCGCACGAAGAAGTACTGGTCACACGCGGCCTTGAAGCGCGGGTAGTACGTCGAATCGTGCGTGTCGCACGCGGCCTTGTGCACGCGGTGGAAGTGCGCCGCGTCCTCTTCATAGAGGTAGTACGGCGTCAGGTCCGCGCCACCGCCGAACCACGCCTTGCCGCCCTGGTGGATGAAGCGGTAGTTGGCGTGCACGGTGGGCACGTGCGGGTTGCGCGGGTGCAGGACGAGGGAGATGCCGCCGGCCCAGAAGGAGCGCCCCTCGCCCTGGAGCTTCTTGGCGAACTGGTCCTCCAATTCACCGAAGACCACCGACGTGTTGACGCCCGCCTTCTCCAGCACGGCGCCGTCCTCCAGCACGCGGCTGCGTCCGCCGCCCCCGCCGGGCCGCGTCCAGGCGTCCTCGCGAAAGCGCCCCGTGCCGTCCAGTCGCTCCAGCGCGCCGCAGATGTCGTCCTGCAGCGACTGGGTGAAGGAGGCCATCCGCCCCTTCAGACTCTCCACGTCCACCTTCGTCATGCCTGCTCCTGGCGATTGGCGCTACGGCGCGGAGTAGTCGGCCGGCGCCTCGAAGTCCACAGGCGGAACGGGGGGCGCGTTGTGGCCGGCCGCATCGAACGCCTCGATGCGCGCCCGGTAGCTGCGGCCGTCCTCCATGGCGAACGTCCCGCTGCACGCCTCGTGGCCGATGAAGGCCGTGTTGTTGCTCACCGGCACCACGTACTGCTGGACGCTGGGGCCCGGGCGGCGCGGCTCCAGCTTCACCACCAGGTACGCGGGGCTCTCCTCCTTCAGCGACAGGTTGAGGCGCACGAAGCGCGCGGTGCCCTGGGCCGTGCGGCGCAGGAAGCCCTCCGACACGGCGGGGCGCTTCTGCCAGCGCGGCGGCTGGGTGTCGGCGCCCTTGCCGGTGTTCCACTCGGGCAGCACCACCCCACCCCGGCCGTTGAGCAAGGTGACGTTGGGCAACACCTCGTCGAGCCGCAGCGTGTAGCGCGTGTCCGGCTCCAGCTTGCCCACCACCTTGAGGACGATGGTGGCCCGTCCCAGGCTGCTCTCCCAGCCGCGCTGCGCCTTCACCTCCACCTCGTGGTCGCTCGCCACCAGCCGCAGCTTCTTGCCCACCAGCGCGATGACGGGCTCCCGGGCCGTGCCCACGCCTTCCAGCAGGAACCGGCTGTTGATGGGGACGATGGCACCGGGCGTGGGAAACAACTGCACGCCGTCACCCAGGCACTGGGCAGAGGCGGTACGAGCGCACAGCAACACGAACAACGAGACGAGGATTCGGAGCACGATGTCCCGAGTCTGCGCCGCCGCCGGATGGATTCCAACCCGTTCAGCGCGCCCGGCGATATGAGCGGCACACACGGTGCGTTTCCAGGCGTGTCCCCCGCGCGCCAGGCCCCAAGCTCGCGCTCCCCCCGTCTTCCCCGGGGAATTCCGAGAACATCGCCATGCGCTCACGCCTTTCGACGTGGGTGACGGTCGGGCTCCTGTGGGGAGCCTGCGGCTGCGCCGTCACGCCCGAAACCCGCCAGCAGTTGGTGGAGACCACCAGCGGCAATGCCATCTACGCGCTGCCGTCGGACGCCCTGCTGGCGACGACGCGACGCCTGCTCGCGGAGCAGAAGTACGAGCTGCTCCCCACCGCGGACCCGCTCTACATCCACACCACCTGGCGCATCCGGGGCAACACGGACATGGGCGCCAGCTGGTCCCGCATCTTCGTGCAGGTGCATCCGCTGTCGGACGGCCGCGCCGTGCTGCGCGCCTACCGGATGGCCTACACCACCAACGGGCGCGCTCCCGAGCATCCCTCCCTCGGCGCTGGCACCCGGGACGCGAAGCTGGGGGATGGAGCGGCGGCGGCCTCCGTCCAGGGGGAGCCCCTGTCACCGACGAAGCCCGTCGTGCGCCGCGCCTCGGATATCGAATGGGAGGTGCTGTCGCGCGTGGAGCCCAGGCTCGCCGCCCACCTGGAGGCCCGCGCGGAGGCGTACCTGGCCACCGGAAGGAAGGACCCGAGCGAGCCCACCGAGGAGTGAGCACGCCGCCGGGCCTCAGGGCCCCACGTCAGTGCATGCCGCCGTCGTCCTCGCGCAGGACGATGGCGCCGTACTTGGCCTCATAGCGGTTGAGGTTGTCCTGCATGGCCAGCATCAGCCGCTTCATGTGCTTGGGGCTGGTGATGATGCGCGAGCGCACCTTGGCCCGGAGCTGCTGCGGTTGGACGTAGATGAAATCCAACGTGAATTCGGTGTCCGTATGGTTCACGAGGGCCATGTTCGCGTACTGACCATTGGCGACGTCCTCGTCGATTTGAATCTGCAACTGCATGTCCGGGGGCTTCGGAGTGTCCGCCATGAGGCATGGGGCATAGCGCCTGCGCCTCCGCGTGGCCAGCCTGTCTTCATGATGGATGCCCTGCTCGCCATGGACGCTGGGAAGACGGAGCCCTTCGAGCTGGGACGGGGCCCCGACGCGTGCCTGCTGCTTCATGGCTTCACCGGCAGTCCCTGGGATGTGCGCCCGCTGGGAGAAGCGCTGGCGGCGCGGGGGATGCATGTGGTGGCGCCGCTGCTGCCGGGCCACGGCACCACGCCCCAGGCGCTCCTGGGAGTCACCTGGCGCGACTGGCGGGCGGCGGCCCGAGACGCCATGGACTCACTGCGAGGCCACCGGAGCATCTTCGTCGCGGGGCTGTCCATGGGGGCTCTATTGGCGCTGGGGCTGGCGGCGGACCATCCGGAGGCGGTGCGGGCGCTGGCGCTCGTGGCCCCGGCGGTGCGCTTCCGGGGGCCTCGGATGATGCTCATCCGACAGCTGTCGCGCACGCCGCTGTTGGAGTGGGCGCGCCCGTGGGTGGAGAAGACGGGCACGGACATCTCGGACCCGGTGGCCCTGGCCGAGGCGCCGGTGCTCGCGGGCTTCCCGGTGGCGCGCCTGAGGGATTTGGTCACCTTGCAGGACGAGGCGGCGCGCCGAGTCTCGGGGGTGCGCTGTCCGGTGCTGGTGGCGGTGGCCGAGCAGGACCACGTCGTGGACCCGGAGGGAGGACGGTGGCTGGCGCGCCGGCTCACCGGGTCTCCGAGCGTGCGCGTCGTGTCGCTGCGACGCGGCTTCCACGTCATCCCCCGGGACACCGACGGCCCCCTGCTGGCGAGCGAGGTAGGGGGCTTCCTCACGCAGTGGCGTGACTTCGGGGAATGGGAGCCACAACCGGCGGGCGCGTGACGGGGGCTCGGGACGCGGCGAAAAGCGCCGTCCCCGTATATCAAGGGCTCGCACATGACTGAGTCCGACACTCCTCCTCTCGTCGAGCTGCGTGACGTCACCAAGTCCTATGCCGAGGGCGACACCGCGCGCGAGGTGCTCTCCGGCGTGCGGCTGACGCTGCGCCGGGGCGAGTTCGTGGTGCTCCTGGGCCGCAGCGGCTCGGGCAAGTCCACGCTGCTCAACCTCATCAGCGGCATCGACCTGCCCACGCGCGGCGAGGTGCTCGTCGATGGACGGAGCCTGGGCACCATGAGCGAGCGGGAGCGCACGCTGCTGCGCCGCGAGCACGTGGGTTTCATCTTCCAGGCCTTCAACCTGCTGCCCACGTTGACGGTGGAGGAGAACGTGCGGCTGCCCGTGGAACTCAACGGGCACGACGCGGCGGAGGCGAGCGCGAAGGCCCGGGCGCTGCTGGAGCGGGTGGGCCTTGCCACTCGCGCGAACAGCTTTCCGGACCGGCTCTCCGGTGGCGAGCAGCAGCGCGTGGCGGTGGCCCGGGCGCTCGCGCACTCACCGCCGCTGCTCCTGGCGGACGAGCCCACGGGCAACCTGGATGAGGCCACGGGTCGGCAAGTATTGGACTTGCTGGAGGGCCTCACGCGGCAAGGCAACGCGTGCGCGTTCGTCGTCACGCACGAGCCGGGCCTCGTCGCTCGCGCGGACCGGGTGTTGGAGATGACGGGCGGGCGCCTCGTTGAACGCGAAGCGCCGCGAAGGGAGCCCCGGTGACGAACCTCCTGGTGCGCTCCAGCCTGCGCCACCTGGGTCGCCACCCGTGGCTGACGGCGCTGTCCCTGCTGGGCATCGCCCTGGGCGTCGCGGTGGTGGTGTCGATTGATTTGGCGAGCGGGAGCGCGCTGCGCGCCTTCGAGCGCTCCACGGATGCGGTGACAGGGAGGGCCACGCATCAGCTCGTGGGCGGTACCTCGGGACTGGCGGAGGATGTGTACCGCGACTTGCGGCTGCGTCCGGATGCGCCCGTGTCCGCGCCAGTGGTGGAGGGCTACGTGCAAGCGGCGGTGGGCGACCGGCGCACGCTGACGGTGCTGGGGGTGGACCCCTTCGCGGAGGCACCCTTCCGCGACTACGCGGGGGACGAGGCGGTGGGCGACGTGGGCGCGCTGCTCACCCAGCCGGGCACGGTGCTCTTGAGCGCGCGGGCCGCGCGGGCGCTGGGTGTGGAAGCCGGTGGACTCCTGCCGGTGCGCGTGGAGGGCCGCGAGACGTCGCTGCGGGTGGCGGCGCTGCTGGCCCCCGCGAATGAGGACACCGCGCGGGCGCTGGAGGCGCTGGTGTTGACGGACGTGTCCACGGCGCAGGAGGTGCTCGGGCGCGTGGGGCGGCTGACGCGCGTGGACCTGCGACTGACGGACGGAGACGCGCAGGTGGAGCGACTGCGCGCGAGCCTGCCCACGGGGACGGAGGTGGTGCGCGCGTCGGCACGGGCCAGCACGGTGGAGCAGATGACGAAGGCGTTCCGCACCAACCTCACCGCGCTGTCGCTGCTGGCGCTCGTGGTGGGGATGTTCCTCATCTACAACACGATGACGTTCTCCGTGGTGCAGCGGCGCGGACTGCTCGGGCGGCTGCGCGCGGTGGGCATCACCCGGGGCGAGCTGTTCGCGCTGGTGCTCGGCGAGGCGCTGGTGCTCGGCATCGTCGGCACGGTGGCGGGGCTGCTGCTCGGCATCCTCCTGGGGCGCGGGCTGGTGGGGCTCATCACCCAGACCATCAATGACCTCTACTTCGTGGTGAGCGTGCGCGGGCTGGTGCTGGAGCCCTTCACGCTGGCCAAGGGACTGGCGTTGGGCCTGGGGGCCACGGTGCTGGCGGCCCTGGTGCCCGCGTGGGAGGCAGCCCGCTCCGCGCCGGCGACGACGCTGCGCCGCTCGGCGCTGGAGGACGTGTCGCGCACACGCGCGCCGAAGCTGGCGCTGCTCGGGGTGCTGGTGCTGGCGGGAGGAGTGGGGCTGTTGGGGTGGCCCACGCAGGCGCTGGTGCCGGCGTACCTGGGGCTCTTCTCGGTGCTGATTGGCGCCGCGCTGCTGGTGCCGTGGGTGACGGAGCGGCTGTCCCTCTTCGCGGCGGTGCCCCTGGGATTCGCCTTCGGGCTGCTGGGACGCATGGCGGCGCGCGGCGTGAGGACGAGCCTCAGTCGCACGGCGGTGGCGCTGGCGGCACTGATGGTCGCGGTGGCGACGACGGTGGGCGTGGGCCTGATGGTGTCCAGCTTCCGAGGCACGGTGTTGTCGTGGCTGGAGTCCTCGCTCCTGGCGGATGTGTTCATCTCCCCGCCCTCGCTGGTGGCGCGACGAGGAGACTCCACGCTGGCGCCGGACCTGGTGGAGCGACTGCGCACCCTTCCGGGCGTCTCCGGCAGCAGCACCCTGCGCGTGACGCGGGCCCGGGTGGACGGCGTGCCCACGGACCTGCTCGCCGTCGACTTCAGTCGCTCTCCGGCGCGGCCCTACCAGTTCAAGCAGGGTGAGGAGGCCGCCGTGTGGCGCGAACTGGATGCGTCGACGCAGGCGCTCATCGTCTCGGAGCCCTTCGCGTTCCACCGAGGAGTGGGCGTGGGCGACACGGTGCGACTGGCCACGGACCGGGGACTTCAGGCCTTCCGCGTGGCCGGCGTGTACTTCGATTACGGCTCCGACGTGGGGACGATGCTGATGCCTCGCGCCACGTACGAGCATTGGTACGAGGACAGGGGCGTGAGCGGCGTGGCGCTGTACGCGTCGCCGGGGCAGGACGTGGACTCGCTGGTGACCGCGGTGCGAGAGAGCGCGGGGGATGAGCAGGCATTGCTGGTGCGGGCCAATCGCTCACTGCGACAAGCGTCGATGGAGGTGTTCGACCGCACCTTCACGATTACGCAGGTGCTCCGGCTGCTGGCCATCGGCGTGGCCTTCGTAGGGGTGCTCAGCGCGTTGATGTCATTGCAGTTGGAGCGGGCGCGGGAGTTCGCGGTGCTGCGGGCCATGGGGCTGACGCCTCGACAGCTCTGGGGGTTGGTGTCGCTGCAGACGGGGCTCCTGGGTTTGCTGGCGGGGTTGTTCTCGATGCCGCTGGGCGTGGGGCTGGCGTACATCCTGGTGCATGTCATCAACCAGCGGTCCTTCGGCTGGACGGTGCGGCTCGAGGTGACGCCGGAGACGCTGGGGCAGGCGATGCTGCTGGCGTTGGTGGCCTCGGCGCTGGCGGGGCTGTACCCGGCGTGGAAGATGACCCGTGCCAATCCCGCGTTCGCGCTGAGGGAGGAGTGACGCCATGAGCAACGGCCGAGGGCTCGTCATCGGAACGGCGGTGGTGCTGGCGGCACTCGCGGTGGCGGCGTACGTCGTCACGCGGGAGACGGAGCCTCCCGTGCTCGCGAGGAGCGGAGCGCTGACGGTGGCGAAGGCGCTCGGTGGGGGCGATGGCGGCACGGAGGGTTATGCGCGCGCCTTCGAGCCCCGGACATTCCACTTCCCCGAGGACCACGGCCCGCATCCGGAGTTCCGCACGGAGTGGTGGTACTGGACGGGGAACCTCGAGACCGCGGACGGGCGCGCGTTCGGATATCAGTTCACGCTGTTCCGCAACGCGCTGGCACCCGAGGCACCGACGCGGGACTCCGCGTGGGGCACGCGGCAGGTGTACCTGGGGCACTTCACGGTGACGGACGTGGCGGCGGGGCGCTTCCACGTCGAGGAGCGCTACAGCCGCGCGGCCTTGGGGCTCGCGGGGGCGAGCGCGAAGCCGTTCAAGGTGTGGCTGGAGGACTGGGAGGCGGCGAGCGTGGGTGAGGCGACGTGGCCGGTGCGGCTGCGCGCGCAGACGGATGAAGTCACGCTGGAGTTGTTGTTGGAGCCGGGCAAGCCGCCGGTGCTCGAGGGCGACCGGGGCTTGAGCCAGAAGAGCGCCGAGCCGGGCAATGCGTCGTATTACTACTCAATGACACGCATGCCCTCGCGCGGCACGGTGCGACTGGAAGGACAGACGTACGCGGTGACGGGTGAGAGCTGGATGGACCGCGAGTGGAGCACCAGTGCATTGGGCGCGGACCAGGTGGGCTGGGATTGGTTCTCGCTCCAGCTCTCGGATGGAAGCGAGCTGATGTATTACCAACTGCGTCGCGAGGACGGGACGGTGGACCCGTTCAGCTCGGGGACGTGGGTGCCTCCGGTGGGCGCGGTGGACAGCGCATCCGTGCACCTGGGCCGGGAGGACGTGGGGCTGGCGGTGCTGGACACGTGGAAGAGTCCGCGTGGCGGGGTGTATCCGTCGAAGTGGAAGCTGCGCGTGGAGAAGCTCGGGTTGGAGCTGACGGTGACGCCGAAGCTGGCGGACCAGGAGCTGCCGGTGAGCGTGCGCTACTGGGAGGGCAGCGTGGACCTGGACGGCGTGCGGGCGGGCCAGCCCGTGAAGGGGCGCGGTTACGTGGAGCTGACGGGGTACGCGGACACTGCGGCTTCGACACGACGGCCAGAGGCTCGGGCCCGGGGGACTCCGGAGCGAGAGACTCCGACCCGGACTCAGCCCAGGCCCTGAACCTGGATGTCGGGCAGCACCTCGACAACGGACTGACGCTCGAGCACGCCACCTTGTTGGACCAGCTCGCGCCACTTGGCGACCGAAGCGGTGACGATGGCCTCTGACGACGACTTGAGGTCTTCCACCGACACGCCGGCTTCCCTGCCCAACTGGACGAGGAGCGGCGCCTTGAGTGCCTGGAAGTACGTCTCCATGGCAGCCAGGCGCTCTCGTTTGCTCGTCAGTCCATCGACACGAGGAAGGGCATCGCCCCCCTTGAACCGCAGCACGTACGAGCGCTGGGTCTGCGGGTCACGAACCCTCTCCAATTGATGAACAAGCTCGGGATGGACCATGGCAGCTCTATTCTATGGTGCTTCCGCCGCTGCGTCGCAAGAGGCTCTCCGGTACGAGCCGAAGGCCGCCACGCCCTGCCCGGTCGCTGGGCAGCGCACCGACATGCGAGAACAGCGCCTCCGTCAAAGCCTGGGCGTTGAGCTTGAGCGCCGGGTTTCGCTCCAGGAGCAGGGCCGCGATGCCTGCCACGAGAGGGCAGGCCATGGAGCTTCCATCCAGGGGGCCGAATCTCCCACCAGGAAGGCTCGACCAGACGCCTTCACCCGGAGCGCACAAATCAGGCTTTTGTAGCCCATTGTGCCGAGACACCGTTCCCCAATCGCTGAATGAAGCCACTTCGTTCCGCGCGTTGACGGCTCCGACCCCCACGGCGAGGTCATAGTTACCTGGGCTGCTGTGCTGGTTGATTCCCCATTCCCCCAGGTTTCCGATGGCGGCGATGGCCAGCGTTCCCGCGATTCGCGCGGTGCTCAGGGTGTCCCGGAGGAACTCGTCATAGCCAGGAATCCCCAAAGACAGGTTGAGGACGTCAACACCCGCGTCCCCCTCCGTCCCCCGGAAATTCTCCGTCAGCAACCAGTTGAGCCCTCTCGCAATCTGGACGCGTCCACCCCCCATTCCGTGTCCACCAGGAATCGGCTGATTGAGGACGCACGCCACAGCCAGGTCCGCATCAGGAGCGACCCCCGCGCTCTGCCCCGCGATGAGCCCGCACACGTGCGTTCCATGGCCACGGGTCGTATCCGCGTCGTGCGCACCCTGTTGAGTAGGCCGGCCCAGGAGGTCGAAATGGGCGAAGTGCACCTTGCGACCCTGGAACTCCTGGTGCGTGGCATCAATCCCCGTGTCGAGTACGCCGACCAGGATGCCCGCTCCTCTGCCTTCGACCAGCCGCTGTCCCTGAGCATCGATGACGCCCAGGTGTTCGAGGTGCCAGCGCGTGCGCGCTCCCGGCGCACCTCCGGACGGGATGGGTTCGACACAAGGAAGGATGACGTCCTCGTAGACGCGAGCCCCCAAGGCCTCCAGCACGGTGCGGTCCACCTGGTCGCCATCCAGCAGCAATGCCCCTACTCCCGCGAGCACCTCGAATGCCGGACGCAGGGCCGTGGTCGCCGCCTCCAGCATCCGCCCGGTGGAAGCCATCGCGGTGAATGCAACCAGGGACATGGCATCTTGTACCGCGGCTCCGGCCCCTGACAGGGCGAGTCGCCCGAACGCCTCCAGGTAGTGGCCTCGCTCCTGAATCGCCGCGCGGTGGGACGTGGGTGCGCGCGTCGCGGAGAGGGCGCCGACAAGCCCCAGGCTCGTCATGGCCGAGGCCAGGACCGAAGGAGGAGGAACGACGAGCACCTGTCGGGAGGCCAGCTCGGCCTTCCGCTGGGGGCGCGTCCTCGTTGGTGCGGGGACCGCCATGGACGCCACCAGGTGCGACTCTGGCTCCCCAAGCCGGGTCTGGAGCGAAGACGAGGACCTCGCCGCGAGGGCGGTTCGCGCGAGCCCCTCGATATCCATGGCGTGGCTGGTCCAGAGCAACTCGATGGCATCAGCGAGTTCCGGCCCTCGCGACGACAGGCTGGTGACGAGCCCCAGGACCTTGAGCGCGGCCCAGCTCACGTCGTCCTTGGGCTGCGCCGGGAGGCCAGCGACAGGGGGAAACTCCCGGAGGCTCCGCGCGATGTCGAGCCGCCCATCCCCGAAGTACTTGTTGTGGGTGCGCTGTCCCCCGTCGATGGGCGTGTAGCTCTCGGAGCCTGCATCCCGTGCCCCCATCAGCAGGGCCCGGCGGCAGGCCTCGACACGCTCGACGGGCGAGAAGCCCTTGAGTTGCTCGCGGTAATAGGAGAGCCAGAGCGCGGCGGCACCCGCGACCTGCGGCGTCGCCGTCGAAGTCCCCGCGCCCGGTGCGTAGCCCTGTCCTGGCCGTGCCCACAGCACATCGGGCGTGGGCGCGCAGATGTCCACCTCGGGGCCACGGTTACCGGACATCTCCCTGTCAGACCAGTAGGGTTGCTCTCCACGCGTGATTCCAGACACGGCAAGGACCCGGTTGAAGCGAGCGGGATAGACGACTCGCGACGGAGTCCGCAGGCCGAGGGGCAGCGGGAAGTTGTTGCCCGCCGCGGCGCAGATGACGACGCCCCGCTCGTAGGCGTAGTTGACCGCGTCCGCCCAGAGGCGACTGGGAAGCCCTCCCATGCTGATGGTGATGACGTCCGCCCCCTTGTTGACGGCGTAGAGGATTCCGTACGCCATCGACTTCGTCCCGATGTGGATGACCGAGGGAGAGATTCGAATGGGGAGGATCTTGCTGGCTCGCGCGATGCCCTTGTACTGCGGATGGTCCGCCGCCAGCAGACAGAGCGTGCCCGTTCCGTGTCCGGGGGCCAAGGCGATACCACTATCCAATGGGTCGCTCGCATCCGCGCGGTCCCGGTCCCACAGGTCGATGCCTGGACTGACGAAGCGGTCGCGAGGAACAGCCGGGTGGTTCGTATAACCCGTGTCCAGGTGCGCGATGACGATGCCCTCTCCTGGCACCTTCCCCGCATCCGCGATGAACGCCCACGCCGCGTGGGCCCCAACGACATCGAGATGCCAGAAGTCCAGCGCGGCGGCTCCCGCTTGAGTCCCGGAGGCAACCGCGAGCGTCTCCGGAACTGGATGGATGAGAATCGCATCCGGTTCGGCGTACTCGACCTCGGGTTGAGTCAGCAGGGTCCTCACCGCGAACCAGACCTGCTCGTCCAGGGCGGAGGAGGAGAGGGCTCTGACCAGTCCAGAGTCCGGGAGCGCCAAGGACACCCATCGGTCCATCTCTCCCGAGGGCTCGACAGCGCCGGCCGCCAGGGTCCCCACGAGAGGCTCGATTCCGTCGAGAAGGCGGCCCACCGCCTTGAGCCCCGTCGCTTGCGCGAGACGCTCGAGGCGCGTCGGGGGCCCAGCGGCGAGCGTGGTGATGGGCTCGTGCCAGGTCTCGCGCAGCTTGACGTGAATCTGCCCTGTGAACTTGATGGACGGCGTGCCGGTGTCAGCCATGAGCCTCGGACCCAGAGAATGTAGGGTGGACGTTGCGGAAACAGGTTCTGTGCGGCACGCCTGGACTGCAGTGGCCATGCCAATCAGACGTATCCGAGAAGAACGAGAATCTCCCCGCGAGGAACGGAGTTTCCCTGCCCTGGCCTGTTGATGTCTGTGATTGAAAGGGTAACGCCATCAACCCTTGCCCATCATCCAGCGCCATCCCGAGACTGTCACCTGGACAACATTTGTCGATGACTGGGGCGGTCCTGACCACTGATGCACCAAGTCATACGAGCTCCACCCCGAACACCAGAGCCAGAGGAAATCACGACACAACTGACAGGCCCCCAAAGCAAACTCACACCGGGCTCTGCTACATTTCCCCCCTCACCGAGGGGGTGTCATGAGTCATGACAGTGAAGCGAGCGCCAGTACCGGTGTGTCCGCCGTCGCCGCAGTGCAATCCGAAGTGCGCCTCGCGCCTCCAGAAACAGGCGCCGTCACTCCCGTCCCCCTCCCACAGAACCAGCGGCTGATGATGCTCACCACCGCGCTGCCACTGCTCAGTCTCGCGGCGGCGTGGTTCGTCGCCCCTGGCTGGGGCTACATCGCCACCTCCCTCGTGCTGCTCGCCTTCATCGCCGTGCTCGGACAGAGCATCACCGGGACTCCCTTCGGCGTGCTCATCAGCGAACGCAACAGCATGAGCCTGTCTCGCTTCCAGGCCGTCACCTGGACCGTCGTCGTCGTCTCCGGCTACCTGGCCATGGTCATCGCCCGCGTGAAGACAGGCACCCCCAATGCCGTCGACGTCGCCATCCCCCAGGAACTCTGGTGGGCCATGGGCATCTCATCCACCTCCCTGCTCGGCACTCCCCTGCTGCTCAGCGGCAAGCGCTCCAAGACTCCTGACGCCAAGGTCGTCGATGCCACCGCCGCCCAGCTCGCGGAGACGTCCGACGAAATCAACGCCCAGCGCCAGGGCGCCCTCTACGCCAACAAAGGCATCCAGGACGCTCGAATCTCAGACATGTTCCAGGGCGACGAGGTCGGCAACACCGCGCAAATCGACATCGCCAAGGTGCAGATGTTCTTTTTCACCGCCATCGCCTCGGTGAGCTACTTCGTCGACATCGCCATGTCCCTCCGACGCGGCGGCTCCCTCACCAGCCTCCCAGAGCTCTCCGAAGGACTCGTCGCCCTCCTCGCCATCAGCCATGGCGGCTACCTCGTCAGCAAGACCACCGACCACTCCAACTCCAAGCCCTCCTGAGCCACCCGCCCGCCGTATGCTCGGCCCCGGCGCGCCCTCGCGAGCGCCGGGCGTCCGAGCACGCGAGCGCGCAAGCACGGAGGAACGTCGCGGTGCCCAAGCCCCTGGTGGACGTGGACGCGGCCCCCGCCTCCTCCTTCTGCCTCACCGACACGCTGACGCCCTTCACCTCCGGCTGGCACACCCACCGCCGCCACCAGCTCCTCTACGCCGCGCGCGGCGCCCTCCACCTGGAAGTCGCCGAGGCCCAGTGGCTCCTGCCTCCCCAGCGCGCCGCGTGGCTCGCCGCCGGCACCCGCCACCGCGTGCGCTCCACGCAGCCCGCCACCCTCTGCACCGTGTACCTGGAGCCCTCGCGCGCGAGATGCTCCTCTACTCCACCCGCTGGGGACCGGAGCGCTCACCCAAGGACGCCGTCGCGGAGAGCTTCTTCTCCGCCCTGGCCCACCTGCTCTCCGAGTGGGCCGCGGAGCCTCGCGAGTGGCGACTGCCTCGCGCCCGCACTCCCGAGCTGGAGCGCGCCATGGCCTACACCCTGGCCCGACTCTCGGGACCCGCCACCCTCGCGGGCGCCGCACGCGCGGCGGGCCTGTCCCAGCGCACCCTCGCCCGCCGCTTCGAGGACGAAGCCGGTACCTCCTGGCGCCGCTTCCTCCATGACGCCCGCATGCTGCGCGCCATGGAGCTGCTCGCCGAGGACGGCGCCCGCGTCACCCAGACGGCCTACACCGTCGGCTTCGAGAGCCTCGCCGCCTTCACCCACGCCTTCACCGCCTTCACGGGTGAGAGGCCTCGCGACTTCCGCCAGCGCATCGCCCAGGGCACCACGGTCCCTCTTCCGAGCGCGACACCCCGCCCCAGGCGACCTGCCGGACGAGCCCCCCGAGGGCCACATGGGTAGGCACATGCGGCACATGGGCCTCCACGAACGAGGACTTGCGATGACTGACTGACCAGATTACCATCCTGGTCAATGAGTTCCGACCCTCGCATCGCCATCCTCAAGGCCGCCGGCGAAGTCTTCGCCCGGTTCGGCTTCAAGAAGGCCTCGGTGGAGGACATCGCCAAACGCGCGGGCGTCGGCAAGGGCAGCATCTACCTGCACTTCGAGAGCAAGGAAGCGCTGTTCGAGGCGATTGTCCGGCAATCGCACGAGATGAGCCTCGCCGAGCTCAAGGCGAGCGTCCAGCGCGCCACGACGCCCGAGGCCCAGGTCCGCGCGTACATCCGCTGCAAGTTGGAGCAGAGCGTCCGCAAGCCCGACGGGGAGCGCATCGAGTTGGCCACGCTCTTCGAACTGGGCACTCAGGTGCAGCACCTCGTGCCCCAGATGCAGGAGGCGGACGCGGCCATCCTCGCGCGCGTCATCGAGGGCGGGGCGGCGCAGGGGGCTTTCTCCGTCAGCGACCCCCAGCTGACAGCGCGCGGCTTCGTGGAGCTCATCACCATGCTCGTCCCCAGGCTGATGACCCAGGAGACCTCTCCCCTGACGCTCCAATCCCTGGACGCCGCCTTCGAGGTCTTCATCCGCGGCCTCTCCGCCCCACCC
>NZ_JABXEM010000267.1:0-15006 GCF_013372595.1 Myxococcus sp. AM011 | reverse complement strand
AGGGGGAAGTCCCCAGGGCGGGGCACTGTTACTTCCCGACGGGGCAGAGTGACTCCCGCTGTCGACCGGGCCCCTCCGGCGGCATATAAGACGCGCCGCGAACCCCTCTTTTTCTGGAAGCCGCGATGGACATCCACGACACCATTCTCACCGCCATTGGCAACACGCCCCTGGTCAAGCTCAACAAGCTCGTCGGACCGAACGATGCGACTGTTCTGGTCAAGTGCGAGTTCATGAACCCGGGCGCGTCCATCAAGGACCGCATGGCGCTGTACATCATCGAGAAGGCCGAGCGGGAGGGGAAGCTCAAGCCCGGCGGCACGATTGTGGAGAACACGTCCGGAAACACCGGCATGGGCGTGGCGCTGGCGGCGGCGGTGAAGGGCTACAAGTGCATCTTCACGATGCCGGACAAGATGTCGCTGGAGAAGATCAACCGCCTGAAGGCGCTGGGCGCGCACGTGGTGGTGACGCCGACGAACGTCGCGGCCGAGGACCCCCGCAGCTACTACGAGACGGCCAAGCGGCTGCACCGTGAGACGCCGGGCGCGTTCATGCTGAACCAGTACCACAACCCCGACAACATCGAGGCGCACTACAACCTCACCGGTCCCGAGATTTTCGAGCAGACGGGCGGGAAGATGGACTACTTCGTCTCTGGCCTGGGCACGGGCGGGACGATGAGCGGCGCGGGCAAGTTCCTCAAGGAGAAGATCCCCGGCCTGAAGAACGTGGGCGTGGACCCGGAGGGCTCGGTCTACGAGGGCTACTTCAAGACGGGCAAGCTCACCGAGCCGCACGTCTACAAGGTCGAAGGTATCGGCGAGGACATGCTGTGCGGCGCCATGGACTTCAAGGTCGTGGACGACGTGCGCCAGGTGGATGACCGTCAGTGCTTCGCGGCGGCGCGGCGGCTGGCGCGCGAGGAGGGCATCTTCGCGGGTGGCTCCTCCGGCGCGGCGGTGCACGTGGCGGTGCAGTTGGCGAAGGAAGTGGGCAAGGGCAAGACGATTGTCGTCGTGCTCCCCGACTCCGGCAGCAGCTACATCAGCAAGTTCCACTCGGACGAGTGGATGCGCGACAACGGCTTCGCCGAGGAGAAGGGCACCGGCACGGTGCGCGACATCATCGGGAGCAAGCAGCGCGACGTGAAGACGGCGCGCAAGGGCGACCGGGTGGACCAGGTGGTGGAGACGATGCGCAGCCACGGCATCAGCCAGATGCCGGTGGTGTCCGAGGACGGACGCGCGGTCGGCATGGTTCACGAGTACGACTTGCTCAACGCGCTCGTCGCCGGGAAGGCGAAGTTCGCGGACACCATCGACGCCATCGTCGCGCCGCTGCAGGGCGCGCTGTCGCCGGACACGAGCATCTCCCGGCTGCGTGAGGTCTTCGCGCAGGACAACGTCGCCGTCGTGAAGGAGGGCGAGAAGGTCGTCGCCATCGTCACGAAGATCGACCTCATCGACTTCCTGCACCGCACGGCGGCCTAGTCGGCCTCCAGGCAGTCGCGTCTTGGGAGGGCCTCTCACCGGCGACGGTGGGAGGCCCTTCGCGCGTCCGGGGGTACGGGTCATCGATGTCCGAAAACCGCGAGCGCGGTCGGGCCCTGGGTGACACTGTCCGGGCATGGACCTGCTCGATTCCGACGCCTGCTACCGCGCGCTCCAGACGCGGGATGCCCGCTTCGACGGCCGCCTCTTCGTCGCGGTGACGTCGACCGGCATCTACTGCCGGCCCATCTGCCCCGCGCGCACGCCCAAGCGGGAGAACTGCCGCTTCTTCGCCTCCGCCGCCGCGTCCCAGGAAGAAGGCTTCCGTCCCTGCCTGCGCTGCCGGCCGGAGACAGCCCCGGACCTCGCGTCCTGGCGAGGCACCTCCAACACCGTGTCGCGCGCGCTGGCCCTCATCGCGGAGGGCGCGCTGGACGGCGGCGAGGCGGGCGTGGACTCACTCGCTGAACGCCTGGGCGTGGGAGGACGACAGCTCCGCCGCCTCTTCAAGCAGCACCTCGGCGCCACGCCCGTGGCCGTCGCGCAGACTCGGCGCGTGCTCTTCGCCAAGCAGCTCATCCAGGAGACCCGGATGCCGCTCGCGGAGGTAGCGCTGGCCTCGGGCTTCGGCAGCATCCGGCGCTTCAATGAAACGTTCCAGGGCCTCTACCAGCGGCCCCCGGGCGCCCTGCGCCGCAAGCAGGCGGTGGAGACGACGGCCAGCGCGGTGGCGGACGCGGGCGTGACGCTGCGGCTGCGCTACCGGCCTCCGTATGACTGGGCCGCGATGCTCTCGTACCTGTCCGCGCGCGCCATCCAGGGCGTGGAGCAGGTCTCCGACACGCGCTACCTGCGCACCGCGTCCCAGGACGGCGCGGTGGGCACGGTGGAGGTGACGCACGAGCCCGCACGCAACAACCTCGTGGTGAAGATTCGCTTCCCACGCGTCCAGTCGCTCCCGGCCATCGTCGCGCGCGTGCGCAGGGTGTTCGACGTGGGCGCGGACATCGAGGTGATTGGCGAGCACCTCTCCAAGGACCCTTTCCTGGCGCCCCTCGTGGCCCTGCGGCCCGGCCTGCGGGCCCCCGGTGCGTGGGATGGTTTCGAGCTGGCGGTACGCGCCATCCTCGGTCAGCAGGTGACGGTGGAGGCCGCGCGCAAGCTCGCGGGGAAGCTCGTGGTGCTGTGTGGCGACGCGCCCATGGAAGGACTCCCCCCTGGCCTGTCACGAGCCTTCCCTTCCCCCAAGCGCGTCGTGGAGACGGACCTGGGCGCGCTGGGGATGCCGTCCGCGCGGAAGGCATCGCTGAAGGCCCTGGCGCAAGCGGCGCTCGCGGACCCGCTGCTGTTCCATCCGTTCGGCGCGGTGGAGGAAGGCATCGCCCGGCTGCGCTCCATCCGAGGCGTGGGCGAGTGGACCGCGCAGTACATCGCCCTGCGCGCGCTGCGCGAGACAGATGCCTTCCCCGCCAGCGACGTGGCGCTCTTGCGGAGCGCGGCGACAGATGCGGGCGAGCGCCCCTCACCCGAGGACCTGATTCTACGCGCGGAGCCCTGGAGGCCCTGGCGGGCCTACGCCGCGCAACACCTGTGGGCCGCGGACCCAGGCCCGCGTTCCCGACTCCAAGAGGTGCGTCATGGTTGAGCCGCTCCACTTCCTCATCGACAAGACGGACACGCCCATCGGCGAGCTGGTCCTCATCGCGGACCGCGAGGGACACCTGCGCGCCATCGACTGGACGGAGCACGAAGGCCGGATGCGCAACCTGCTGCGCCTGCACTACGGTGACAGCTTCCGACTGGAGTCCGCGCGCAACCCCAGCGGACTCACCGAGACGATGCGGACGTACTTCTCGGGGCAAGTCGACGCCATCGACAGCCTGTCCGTCCGCACCGAGGGTACCCCCTTCCAGCGCGAGGTCTGGACGGCGCTGCGCTGCATTCCGTGCGGAGTGACGGTGTCCTACTCGGAGCTGGCGAAGCGCATCGGCCGGCCCGCCGCGGTGCGCGCCGTGGGCCTGGCGAACGGCGCCAATCCCGTGGGCATCGTCGTGCCGTGTCATCGCGTCGTGGGGGCCAATGGCTCCCTCACCGGCTATGGAGGTGGCATCGAGCGCAAGCGCTGGTTACTCGACCACGAGTCGAGGCTACGACGGACGTCCACTGCCTGAGGCGCTCGCCATATCCTCCCACCGCTTCCACACCCCTGCTGGAAAGGACCGCTGACCATGCCTGTCGCTCCTCCAAACTCCGCCCGAGACTTCCGTCAACTGCACGAAGCGGGCTTGCTGTTGCTGGTGAATGCCTGGGACGCCGGAAGCGCGCGCGTCATGGAGAGCCTGGGCGCCAAGGCGCTCGCCACGACGAGCGCGGGCGTGGCCTGGGCCCAGGGCTATCCGGACGGAGACAAGCTCCCGGTGAGTCGACTCCTGGACACCGTCACCGCCATTGCCCGCCTCGTGAAGGTGCCGCTGACGGTGGATATCGAAGGGGGCTATTCGGATGACCCCAACGCGGTGGGCGAAGTCGCCGCGGGCGTGGTGGAGGCGGGCGGCGTGGGCATCAACCTGGAGGACGGCGGGGGCTCGGTGGACCTGCTGTGCGCCAAGATTGAAGCCGTGAAGCGCGCCGCCGCGAAGAAGAGCGGGGACCTGTTCGTGAACGCGCGCACGGACGTGTTCCTGCGAGGCATCGGCCCGGCGGAGCGTCGCGTCGAGGAGACCCTGGCCCGGGCCCGTCGCTACCGAGCCGCTGGCGCGGATGGCCTCTTCGTTCCCGGCTTGAAGACACCCGTGGACATCAAGGCCGTCGTGACGGAGGCGGGCCTGCCGCTGAACCTGATGGCGATTCCTGGTCTGCCTCCCGCGTCGGAGCTGGCATCGCTCGGAGTCCGCCGCGTCAGCGCGGGAGCGGGCATGGCGCAGGCCATCTTCGGCCGCATCGCCGCGCTCACCACCGACTTCCTGCGCGACGGTGGCGCCGCGCCCGCGCCCGAGGCGGGCATCTCCTATCCCACCCTCAACACGCTGATGGCTCCGCGCTGAAGCATCGAACCCGGTCGCGCCATTCGTCGGCGCGACCCGGGCACTCCGACAGGACTACTTCGCCGCGCCACCCTCGGGCTTCCGCGCGAACAGCGCGTTGGCGATCTCCGTCATCACCACCTCGCCATTCTGGTTGCGGACCTCGAAGCGGAACTTGATGGCGCCCCGGTCCGGCTTGCTGCGCGACGGCGTGGTGGAGATGACCTCGAAGCGCGCGGTGAGCGCATCCCCGGGGCGCACCGGCCGCAGCCAGCGCAGCTCGTCCAGTCCCGGAGAGCCCAGGCTCGCCGTCTTGCTCAATAGATTTTCCACCGCGAGCTTGTGGCAGATGGAAGCGGTGTGCCAGCCACTGGCGATGAGGCCGCCGAAGATGCCTTCCCGACCTCCCTCGTCGCTCAGGTGGAAGGGCTGCGGATCAAACTGCTTCGCGAAGGCGATGATCTCCTCCCGGGAGACCACGTAGGGCCCGGCCTCACTCGCCTCACCGGGTTGGAAGTCGTCGAAGTAACGCATGGCACTCCTCGGATACGGGTGACTCTTGCTGCATGGCCCCCTGACGCATTGCATAGGCCGCTCGCCGGGCCAGGGCAACGCATTGCAGCGCCCAGGCCCTCACGCACCATGTATCCACGACTTTCTGGCTTAGTCGGATTCATGACAGACTGACGCGGCCTCGTCAGGCACTGCCAAGGAGACACCAATGTTCGCGAAGCTGCTCAAGAGCCAGTGGTCCATGGTGCTGTGCATGTTGCTCGTGGTGGGACTCGCCGCCCTCTCCATGGGTGAGCCCCAGGCCGTGCTCGTCGAAGCGGAGGGAGAGGCGACGTGTGATTCGGCGGTGAGCGCGCCGCCGGAGGGCACGCTGCTCGCCGACAGCGAGTACGCCAACGCGGCCTGTCGCCCCGGTTGCTCCGGGCCGTGCTGGATCTGCGTGCTGGGTGTCTGTGAAAACCGCTGTATGTAGACAGCCGTCGAAGGCTTGAGGCGCCGGGCCACCGCCGGGAAACCCCTCGGGTTCGCGGCGGTGCGCTCCCAATTCCAGGCGTTGGCGGACGCGGTCAGTCTCTGCGTGGGCAGCAACGCACCCGACACCTGCGCCGTTTCCCGGGCCAGGAAGTCCTGGCTCCATTGACTCCGGGTCCGTCAGTCCTGATACACGGCGTTGATGCTCCTGGATTTCACACCTCGTGCAACTCGACTGTCATTCATCCTCTGTGTCCTGCTCACACTGGGCGGTGCCTGTGATTCGGCACCACCCGCGCCGCCTGCTTCGGAGCCCGTCGCTTCGGTGAAGGCCCGGTTGGATCCACCGACCTGGTTCCAGGAGGTCGCCATGACGGGCACCTCCGCGTGCACGCTCGACTACGGCCTGGTCGACAATTGCTACAACGAGGAGAATCCGCAGCGCCCCAGCATCTTCCGTGAGGTGTCCTCGGCGTGGCGGCCCTATCGGAACGGCTACGGGGCCCCGCTGACCTTGAAGCCCGCGTCGCTCTCCAAGGTGATGCTGCCCTTCCCCCCGAACGAGTACGACAACGGCTGGTGGGCCCCGAAGCTGCCAGAGCGGAGCGACTCGGCCAACGCCATCCAGGTGCTGCCCTACAACCGAGGCACCAACGACGGACGGCTCTTCATTCGCGGGGGCTGCCGGGGCTGCGCGGAGGGCTCCCTCCTCTACACGTTCCGTCCCGAGGTGCTCGGCCACGACTTCCGCTACGACTTCACCAAGAAAGGCCCCCACCTCGTCCAACCCTCGCAGGTCATCGGCCGGATTCACCCGTTCACCTACTTCAACCCGATGGCCACGATGCTGACGGCCAGGAACAACAACGACTTCCCAGACGCGCTCCACAGCACCACGTGCGAGAACTCGATGAGCGCCCTCCAGATGGGAGTGAATGGGCGAAACCCGCTGGCGTGCACGGCCCGGTACGACGCGGGCTCGCCGCCCGTCCCCGGCGATTGCTACGACATCTCGCTCGTCTACAGCCTGGTGGCCTCCAACGGCAAACACTGGGAGCTGCGCTCCGTGGACCTGACGGTCTTCGTCAGGGACCCCAAGTCCATCCGGGCCGGCAACGCCGTGACGGGCGACGCCGATGGCTGGGGCCTGTGGGTGTACCCACGCAATCCCGAGGGCGAAACCAAATCCCTGCCCACCTGGGAGCTGCCTCCGTTCCGCCCGTTCAACATCCATGACTCGGACTGGGGCGCCATGAGCCCGAACTCCGGGTACAGCGTCCCCGGAGCACCGGACACCATCGATTGGCCCAAGCTGTTCAGCACCCATCCGACGTTCCAGTGCTACGTCCCGGTGAGGGTGCTGCCGCTCCCCGAGCCGCTGTACTTCCGCAACACCACCGCGTCCGCGCCCAAGTGGTGCCAGTTCTTCGACCGGCAACACTTCCGGGCCGTCTACCAGGTGGAGGACGATGAGGACTCCGTCATCGGCAACGGCCCGAACTGGAGCGGCGTTGTCGGTGAAAACTCCAGCGCGGGCGAGCGGCCCCTGGCCTTCTTCGAGCCCGCGACGAGCGGCGACGGGCGGCTGCTCGTCGTCAACATGAAGGGCCTCTTCTATTCGGTGGCGGACCAGGCCTGTGACGCGGGGAGCTGGGCGCACTTCAAGCCCATCAGCATGATGCCCAAGGACCCGGCGGTGAACACCCGCTACGAGATGGCGAAGTCCCAGGTCGTCAACGGCAAGCCCCAGCCCTTCCGGGACACCCTGGGCAATCCCATCCCCTTTGGTGTCACCAACCAGTGGGCCTACCCATGGCTTGACCGCGAGGGGAAGAACCTGTTCTTCGCCGCGAAGAACAACACCCACGACGGCTACTACGCACGGAAGGTCTTCCTCGAGGAGCGGTTCAGCAGCGCGACCCGGACGGACTACACCTGGGGGCCACCCGCGGACTCGGACCGCGCCACGTTCAACCCCGACCGGTCCGCCGCGCAGGCCGTCGCCGCGCTTGGCGCATGGACGCGAGGCAAGGCCGTCATCCTCGACAACGGCCTGAACATCACCGACCTCGCGGGCAACTCCGAGGACGGCCACCAGCGCACCTTCTCGATGCGCCTGTATGCCGGTGATGACCTGCCGCTGACGCCCGAGGGGCCCTCGCAAATCTTCTCGTTCGAGAACCAGCTCAACCACTTCGACGCGATGCGCCCCACCCTGCCGTTCGACGTGGTGTGGAACATCCAGGCCAACACTCAGCGAAACGCGGAGGTGGCCTTCGACGACTACCTCAACAAGCGCGCCTTCGTCGTCGCGCACATGAACGCGGCCATGCGCATGGATGTGTCTCCCCACGGCCCATTCAGGGCGGAGACCTTCCCCCAGGACGGCTTCGTCCCCTTCCAGAACGTCTGGGCCGACGTGCGAGGAGGACAGCTCGCGGACTTCCGCTTCAAGCGCAACCCGCTGGCGCAGAACGCCGCCACCACCCACTCGACGTTCGGCACGGACGGTCCGCAGCCTCCCAGCTCCGTGCGGCTGCGCGGTGGGGCGCGCATCGAGCCCGTGGCGCTCGGCGGCGTCAGCGGCAAGGGCGTCTGGTTGGATGGCCACAACGACTTCATGGACATGGGCTATCCCATCAACGCCTCACAGCGTGAATGGATGCTGAGCCTCTGGCTGGACACGCGCGAGGACCTGGTGCTCGCCCCCGGAGCGAGCTGGGTGCGCGGCCTGCCCCGCACCCTCTTCTACTTCTCCGACAACTCGTGGGTCGCGCTGGTGCAGAGCAAGGACTTCACGGGCGCGGTGTCGCACGAGCTGGAGGTGTACAACGGCAGGACGGGCGGCAGGGGCACCATCAACCTGGGCTCCTCGCTGGTGCAGGTGGGCCGCTACTTCCACTTCGGCATGAAGATCTCCAACGCCGTGGGGCAGCGGAGGCTGCACTTCTACATCGACGGCACGTGGCACTCGACGCACAACGTCGGGCCGAGCGACGTGGGGTTCGACCCGATGTGGAACTCGGGCAACAACGGCTGGACGTGGATGACGGTGGGCGACCCGGGGCCGACCTTCGTCCCCGGACAGCAGCGGCTGCCCTTCTTCGGGTGGGTGGATGAGCTGCGCATCTACGCGCTGTCTCCCAACGATGCGAATCGCGGCTGGACGGACGAGCTGATGTGCAACCAGGCACTCGGGACACTGGTGGACGCAAGCCCATACCGCCCGGGGCCAACACATCCCGTGCTGGAGAAGCTGCGGGTGAAGTCGACGCAGTACCCCATCGTGCACTGGCTCATGTGCGAGCAGATGCGGCTGGGCTCGTACGTGGAGCCGCTCGACTACCCGGCGCAGTACGGAGAGCACCTCTGCATCGACCGGGTGCACAAGAACCCGCATCCCGACCCGGACCTGGCCTCCCGGTGCATGCGCTCGGCCCTCATCGACATGCCCGCGCTGTCGGCCACGCTGCCCCGGCCGGACACCAGCACCAACGCGTTCTGCCTCTCGTGCCACACCAAGACCACCACGCTGCCGGGACTCCAAACAGGCGCCCTGACGAGCGGGACGGTGCCCCGGTTCATGGACCGGCGGCGCCAGCCCATGAATGTCCCGGCGGTGATGGGAGGCAGCGTGCCGCCGTGGCTCATCGGCGGAGTGAGCCAGCCAGATGGCACCCGCACGCTGGACCACCACTTCGACCACTTCCCCGCGCCTTGAAGCACGGGCTCGCGTGACTCACCGCGAAGGGGGCAGCACATCTGCCTGCCCCCTCGCGGTCCTCACCTCAGGGTGCGGTCACAGTGCACGGCCACCATGCGGGCGGCGCGGCCCGGTCATCCCAGGTGCCGTTCCAGTAGTCGCGCAGCGAGTACACCACCTGGTTCGGAGTGGTGCAGAAGCGCTCCGGATGGAGGTTCACCACGAGCACCTGCTCGGAGCCCGACACGGTGTGCATATACGTGCGGCAGACCTGGCTGCTGCCGGCCGGGGGGAGACTCGCGGTGGTGGCGCGCACCATGTCCGCGAGGAACAACTGGTTGGCCTGATGGCAGGCGAGCCGTTGGAACGCCTGGTTCGCCTCGAGGATGATGTCCACGTCGACCTTGCGCGTCATCAAGAAGCACCCGTCGTAGATGGGGTCGCCGTCTGGATTGCTGGGGTCTGGATGGTACCGGTACTCCACCACGGAGTACCCCTGGGGAACCACGGGGCAGTCGGAGAACAGCTTGGTGTAGAGGGGGTGCAGCGCGCCCTCCCGGTACACGATGGTGGCCATCTTCATCGCGTTGAGCTGGACGCCTTCCTGGTGTCCCACGACGATGTCGACACTGGTCGTGGCCTCGCTGTCGACGCGGTCCAGCGTGCGGTTGCCGTTGCCATCCACGTAGGCCACGACGGAGGCAAGGCCGAGACGAGAGCCCGCCCCGCCCATCAGCCCCTCGGGGCCCGGAAGCCGGTTCAGGGACATGGTGAAGGAGTTGGGGAAGCGACCGTTCACCTGCACATCCACGTCGGGGTGATGGAACGACGACCGAGGGCTCACCCGCTGGCACTTCGACAGCGCGTCGCGGAGGGGGCTCTGGACCATGCAGTCCACGACAGCCTGCGGCCACGTCTGCCACAGCAGCGCCGCCCGCATCTGGGCGGAGCTTCCCGCCTCGAACGACTCGGAGGCACGGAGCGAGCCCTCCAGCGTGAGCAGCGTTTCGTCCTCGGCTTCGTCCCCCAGGACACCTCCGCAACCCGTCAGCGCCAGCGTGAGCAGGCTCCACTTCCAGAAACCACGACCCCTCGTCATCGTCATATGGTCTTCCTCTCGGTCCATGGGGCAACCCCCATGTCGCGTGGTGGGCACACGACGGGTGACGCGCGCTCCTCGTTTCGGAGCGCTCGCGGAGCGCGGTCAACCTGCCGGTGCGACAAGGAGACGTCCGAGCCACTCACCGTGGGACATGGCCCCGAGGCTCACAGTCCCCAGGTGCAACCGAGCAGCAGGTGCGGTGAGAGTTGCGTGCGGAGCTTTTCATCCTCGCGCATCAACGCGACATGGCCGCCCAGCCGGGCGAAGAGGCCCGTGCTCGCGCCCACCGGCACCTCCGCGGAGAGCGTGGCGAAGGAGGCCGCTCCCGCGCCGGTGCGCGTCCGCCACGGGGGAAGGCCCAACTCCCTGCGCCGCTCCGCATCCGGGCTCGTCGCGCGTTGAGCGAGGCCCAACACTCCGACGCCCGCATGGACTCCGGCCCAGACACGTCCCACCGAGCCCGCCAGGCCCAGGCCACTCCACAGTCCCAGCTCCACCTGCTCCAGGCGCTGCTCGGGCGTGGAGCCCCGGGTGGCCCCCAGCGTGAGCCCTCCGAGGAAGGACAGCCCCAGCCCTCCTGGGCTCTCGCGCGCGAACAGCACGCCCACCTGGGGGCCCCAGCCTCCCAGCTGCGTCGAGGAGCGGCCCGCGCCCAGCCCCGCTTGAAGCCGCCAGCTGCTGGCCTCCAGGAGCGCGCCCTTGCGCTGGTGCACGGCCAGCGTGCGCACCTCCAGGGCCTCTGGATTCAACCGCTGCTTCTCGCCCCAGGGCAGGTACACCTTGCCGTAGAGCACCTGGGCGCCCCGCCTCACCTGGACCCGGTAGCGCCCCGCGGGCAAGGCGACGCGCACCGACTCGTCGGCCCGTGGCTCCACTTCCGCCATGACCTGCAGCGTGCGCTCGTCCACGAGCACGACGCTGTCACCCACCGAGGGAGGCAATTCGAGCTGCGCGTGGGCTCGCGAGAGCGTGGTGAGGAACAAGTCCCCCTCCCCCGCGAGCTGGCTGGACAGCTCCGGGTGCTGCACCGCCGCCGTGGAGGCATGCGAGCCCGCGAGCGTGCGGTGGTAGACGTGGCCATAGGCCTCCGTGAGCGAGACACGGCCGTCGGCGTCCACGTCCGCCGCGCCCCGCAGGCCTGAAATCAGGTGGTGCGTGAAGAACGAGCCCCGGAGGCTGTCCGACTCCTGCGCCACCTCGTGTGCCCCCGCGGAGGCGATGAACACCCGGCCTTCCGGCCCCACCTGCCGGAGGAAGGAGACATCGAAGGCGGGCGCGGACTTGAGGCCCTTGGAGCGGCCGCGCACTAGCGCGCCACTGTGACAGGCATCCAGCACGGCGACGGTGACGGTGGTGGGGACCTCGGCCAGCATGCGTTGCAGCTCCGCGAGCTTGAGGGCTTCTCCGCCCAGACGCAGTGCCACCTCGTCTCCATGGCCCGAGTAGAAGAAGAACAGCAGCGTGCGCTCTCCGGCGCGCCGTGCCTCCTCGATGCGTCCTCGCATCCGCGCGAGTCCCAGCCGGAGGTTGGAGACCGACTCTCCGCGCAGGAGGATGCGACGGTCCTCGGGAACACCGCCCAGCTGGCCGAAGAGCGCGTCCATGCGCTCGGCGTCCTGCTGGGCCCAGCGAAGGGGCTCGTCCGTGTCCCGGCCCAGGTTGTGTCCCACGCTGATGGAGAACCGGCTCTCCGCGCTCGCGACGGAGGTGGCGAGGAGGACGAGCAGGACACCGAGCACCCGCGAGCTTCTGTCACTCAAGGCAGCTCCTTCGGAAGCGCGCGCACGGCGTGGCGGGTGCCGGGGAGCGAAGTGAGTGACGGTGGGAAGCCCGCCTCTCGCGTCGACTGCTCCAACCAGCGTTGGACGGCCTCGGGTGACGGTGCATTCCAGGCGTCGGACACGAGCACCACCACCAGCGCCTCCTGCTCGGGAGCGGCATCCAGCTCCAGGCTCCCGGGCAACACCCAGCGCCCCGCCACCATGGACAGCGGGCCGCCGGTGGCCGGAAAGCCCTGGAGTGGAGTGACGCGTCCATGCTCGCTCAGCGCCAGCAGGTAGAGCGCGCCGCCGTCCACGTCCTCCACCTCCACGCGCACCCGGTCTCCAGCGCGCAGCACCGCGCCGGGCCCCTGCTCGAAGACGACGTCGCCTCGCTTGACGAGCACCCGCGCGGTGAGCCCGCCGCGCACGCGCACCTTCTCCACCTCCTCGAGCGAGAGGATTCGGGGCAGCACCGCCGCGAGCACCACGCCGAGCACCAGCACGGGCTGGCTCCAGCGCCAGAGCACCCGCCAGCGGCTCGGACGCGGCGCCTCCAGTCGCGCCCGCATCGGACCGAAGGGCCGCACGAGGGCGAAGGCGGCCTTCTCGGCACGTCGCTCGCGCAGGTGAGCGGCCAACGCGGGCGAGGCGTGCGCCGCCTCCTCCACGTGCCGGGCCTCTTCCGCGGAGAGCTCGTCACACAGGTAGCGCTCCAGCAGGAGGTCCGGCACGCCTGGGAAGTGAGGAATGGAGGAGGTGCTCATGCGGGGGCCGTTCCCTTTCGCGGCTCAGGACGGGGGGCGACTTCCAGGAGTCGCCGCGCGGTGTCGAAGAAGGTCTGCAACTTGCGCTGCACCGTCTTGCGAGAGACGTCGAGCAGCGTGGCGATCTGCTCCTGCTCCAGCTCGTCGATGAAGCGATGGGCCACGATGCGCTGGACGTCCTCGGGACAGTGGGCGAGGACGCGACGCACCAGGTCCGCATCCACCAGCAGTCGCTCCAGCGCGGCCTCCGGTGAAGCGTGGGCTTCCGGAAGCGGTGCCAGTCGCGTCAGCGCGTGGGTGACCTCGGTGCGACGGCGGCGCAGCACCGAGAAGCACTGTCGGTCCGCCACGGTGAGCAGCCACGACAACGGAGAGCCCGCGGCGCGAAGGGACTTCAGGTTCTCATGGACGCGCAGGAACACCTCCTGCGTGGAGTCCCAGGCCAACGCTTCGTCGCCGAGCAATCGCAGACAACGACGATGCACGGCCTCACCGTAGCGACGGTAGTAGCCCTCGGTCTGCTCGACCTCGTTCACCGGTTCGCGCACGGACGGACCTCACCCTGGGCCGATACCCGCCCCCACCGTCAGTCTCGCCCGGTACGGGCGTCGGGGGAGGCTCGCCCCGCGAAGCGAGACGCATGACCTTCAATCCGTGGGACATTTCCCGGGCCCTTTCTTCTCGGCTTGACGGGATGCAGTCGACTCGTTCCCGGCGGGCGTGGCCCACCGGCCGCGCCAAAGGAATCCGTCATGACCCAATTCGCCCTCAAGCAGGTGACGTGCGCCGTCTGCGGCGGCGTTAGCGAGCAGCGCACCCTCCAGTGTGTCTCCACCTTCGGACGCCCCGACCTCGACGGGCGCCCGTCCGTGATGGCGCGGTCCACCATGGGCCTCTGGACCCAGCTATGTCCCGCCTGTGGCTACTGCGCGACGACCCTCACCCAGGCGCTCCCCCGTGCTCGCGAGGTGGTCCACTCGGTGACCTACCGTGCACGCCTCCACCATCCAGAGGCGCCGGCCCTGTTCAACCGGTTCCTGTGCCTGGCGCTCCTCCATGACGCGGAGGGGCTCGTGCGGGACTCCGCCGAGTTTCGGACACATGCCGCCTGGGTGGCGGATGATGCGGGCCTGGAAGAGAGCGCCCGACGTTGTCGCTCCGAGGCCGCGGACCTGCTGCTGAATGCGCCACCCCTCAAGCACTGGGAGCATCGAGAGGATCTCGACTGGCAGGGCTGGCGGGGCGTCCAGTTGGTGGACCTGTTGCGCCGTGCGGGGCGTGGCGAAGAGGCGCTGCGCGAGGTGGAGCGCATCCGACGAGAAGGAGCGTCTTCACTCATGAAGCAATTGCTGACCTATGAGAGCGCCGCCATCGCCCGGGGCGACACGGGCCGACACACCGTCGACGAAGGACTGGGCCTTCCCTCCCCTCCAGAGCTCCAGCCCATCAAGGACCCGCTCCTCGAATACCTGGTCGGCAACTACCACCGGCTCTTGACGGACACGGAGCAGAGAGCCTCGAGCATGGAGACCTTCAACACGGAAGAAGGGCCACGCTGGGCCACGGACCATCCAGAGATTCTCGCGCTGCTCACCGAGGGGAAGGCGGGACTGGGCCGTGCCCTGGAGCGCCGGCTCCTCGCGGAGCATCCCGACGAGGTCGTCATCAATCGCTGTCCGAAGTGTGGTGTCCCCGCCCGGACGGCCAAGGCCCGCCAGTGCCGCGCGTGCCCCCACACCTGGCGCGAGACGCCTCGCTGACCGTACCCATTCAACCCCCGGGCTCCCGCGCGCGGCCATGTACGCGCCGGGGCCGCCCGGCGAAGATGACGGTCGTCGCCAGGACGAGCACGGACGCGGGCATCGAGCACCGCCGAGCAGGCGGGGCACCGGGCCTCGCCCCTCCGTCGCGCCTAGCTTCGAGGGGAGACGCTGGAGGTGCGTCATGCCCAATCCCCACACCCTGTTGAGCAGCCCGGAGCTGATTGCCCGGCACATCATCGAATACGGCGCCACGGTGGACGAACAGCCGCTGGAGGCGACGGCCCTGCCGCGAGGCCCCCTGCCCGCCGAGGTGGCCCTCGGGCTGACGTGGCCCACGGGCCTGGAGCCTCGGCCCCATCCACGACTTCCCCCCCCGCCCCAGCCCTGTCCCTTATACCCATCTCCGAGCCC
>NZ_JABXEM010000266.1:0-15014 GCF_013372595.1 Myxococcus sp. AM011 | reverse complement strand
GAGTGCACCAGCACGTTCGTCCCCGGCCTCGGATGCGCCAGCTCGAACAGCGCGTAGTACGCCGTCAGGAACACCGCCGGAAATCCCGCCGCCTGCTCCATCGTCAGCTTCGACGGCAGCGCGAACACCTGATGCCGAGGCACCGCCACGTGCGTCGCGTACCCGCCGAACCGCGTCACCCCGAACACCCGCGCTCCGGGCGCCAGGTCCTCCACCCCCGCACCCACCGACTGCACCGTGCCTGCGAACTCGAAGCCGGGGGTAATCGGCCACCCCACATACTCCTTCGCGGAGGCGTACAGGCCCATGCGGATGACGCAGTCCGCATAGTTCACCCCGATGGCCTCGGTGGCCACCACCACCTCCCCGGGCCCAGGTGAAAGCTGATTCAGGTTTTCAAGTCGGAGCTGCTCGTACCCACCGGCTTTCGGGATGACGACCTTGCGTGCGCGCATGTCCCCGTGAGTATCACGCGACGCAGCGCGACAACGTGCGTGCTCGTCCACACGACGGACGACTCGCGCGCGAGATGTCTCTACACTGTGTCTCGCGCTCGATGACTTTCATTGGTCCGGGCGCGCATCCCCCACAACAGAAGGAGTCCTCCATGCGATTGCGGCATTCGCTGTTCCTCATGGCCCCCCTGCTCGTCGGCGCCCTCACTGGCTGCGGACCGGAGCAAGAGGAGCCCCTCGCGCCCGAAGCCCCCGCCACCGAGCAGCTCGGCACGAATGAGGCCGCCGCGGTCTCCACCGCGGGCCTCACTCCGCACTTCCGCCAGTGGCTCACCTCCAACGGCTACAGCAGCTACGACTTCCCCCGCGCCGACCTCGTCGGAGGCAGCTTCGGCGGAAAGGCGAGCGCCACCGACACCGTGGTGAACACGCCCGTCATCTTCATCCACGGCAACTCCGACAAGGCCGTGGGCACTGGCACCGCGGGTCAGTCGGGTTGGAATGCATCCATCGAGTACTTCCTCGCCAATGGATACAAGCCGAGCGAGCTGTACGCGACGACTTGGGGCCCCGCGGACATCATGCAGACCGCGGTGCAGTACCACTCGAAGACGAACGTCATGAAGGTGCGCAAGTTCATCGAGGCGGTGAAGGCGTACACCGGCGCGACGAAGGTGGACATCGTCACCCACTCCATGGGCGTGACGCTCGCGCGCAAGGCCATCCTCGGCGGCACGGCGAACGACTCGGCCAACGGCGGCTCGTACAACGTCGGCTCGGCGCTCACCAGTTCGGTGGACACCTTCGTCGGCATCGCCGGCGCGAACCTGGGCCTCACGTCCTGCTACCAGACGGGCCCGTCGACTCCGACGTGCGGCTCCACCAACGGCCTGTATCCGGGCTACCTCTACTTCGGCCTGGTGATGGGGCGCTCCGCGTACCTGGACAACCTCCGCTCCTCGAGCGGCTACGAGGGCGCCTACCGCTACAGCATCTACTCGACGGCCGATGAAATCGTCGGTTACGGCGGCATCGTGTACGGCGAGTACACCTCCCGCATCCCCGGTCAGAATGGCGAGAAGGTCTACTCGGCCTATCCCTACGGGCACTTCAACTCGAAGGACCTGACGGCGGCGGTGCAGTACAGCATGGTGCGCAACCACACCATTCCGTAAGGCACGCGCACCGGGCTCCCGGCACGCCGACGTCCAGGCGCCGCCGGGAGTCTCAGGACGGTTCGATTCACGAAGGGCGGGAGCACCTCGTCCTTCCACAGCACCGTGACAGCGAGCTTCCGGCACCTTCCTCACGGGAGGCACCGGACGACGGCCCATCCACGCCGTGGGGGAGTGGATGCGGCCGTCCTCGCGTCACGGGCTGGACGCGCTCGTGCCGCCGCATCCCACCGGGGACGCGGCGGCACCAGCACTCACGGCCTCGGACCGTCCGACGGAGCCGGCGCATCGTTCTGCGCGGGCGTGGGCGACGGCTGCGTCTCCGGCGCACCCGGCACCGGCGCGGGCTCACCCGGCTTGGGCGCCTTGTCCTTCGGCGTCTCCTTCGCGACGAAGGGCTTCGCCGCCGCCGGGTCCTTCAGGAACGCGAGCACCGTCTCGTTGAACGGCGCGGGGCAGTCGAGCTGCACCGTGTGGCCACAGCCCTTCATCGGCGCCAGCGCGGCGCCGGGGATGCGGGACGCGCCGTACTCCATGATGTCGCGCGCCTCGCCGCCGTGGAGGAACGGGTTGGGAATCAGCCGGTCATCCGTGCCGTAGACGATGAGCGTGGGCACCGTGATGTGCTGGATGTTCTCGCGCACGAAGTCGTTGTGCGCCAGCCCTCGCACCGTGCGGACGTTGGCGTAGGCGTACGAGTCGAACTCGGGCGACTTCGCCAGCCGCACGCGCTCCTCGACCAACCAGTCGAGCTGCGGCCTCCAGTGCATGAAGTTGCCCTGGCGCACGCTGCCCCAGATGTTCGCCTCGGGCGCGTACTTGATGAACTCCGAGCTCATCACCCGCGCGAACCACGCCTTCTCCTTCCAGGTGAACTTCTCGAACCCGGCCGGAGACACCAGCACCAGCGCGCTGAGCGCCTCCGGATACCGGATGGCGTACGACAGCGACGTCTGCCCGCCCATCGAGTGACCCGCGAGGATGGGCTTGTCCACGCCCAGCGCCCGCGTCAGCTCGTGCACCACGTCGGCCATCGCCTCCATGGTGTACGGGAACGTCGCCGGCTTGTCGGACTTCCCGTAGCCGGGCAGGTCCACCGCGATGACGCGGTAACCCTGCGCATGGAACACATCCAGTTGGGCCCGCCAGAACTTCAGATACGAGCCGAGCCCATGCACGAAGACCACCGTCCGCGCGTCTGGCGACGATGCCGGCAGGTCCACGTAGGAGACGTGGAGTTCGGTGGCCAGCTTGTAGCGGGCGGTGACGTCCGGCAGCGAGACGCGGTGCACGGGCCAGGGCTGCCTGGTGCCCTCGGTGGAGTAGTCGAGGTCCTGGAAGGACAGCGCGGACTCGCCAGCATACGAGCGCACGCAACCGGCGGAGGACAGCCCCGCCGCGAGGAGCAACGCGGTGAAAGCGCGGGAGGAGCTCATGGTCAGAACGCGTACCAGGTGAAGGTGGTGAAGGCCGCCCACGGGTCGCTCTGCACGGTGGTCGCACCGTCGTAGAAGCTGCCGCGGAAGAGGTAGCCGCCGTGGAGACCCACGGTCATGAGATACCGGATGTGGTAGCGCAGCTCCGCGTTGACCTCCGCGCCGATGAACCGGCCGCGCCGCACGTCGGCCACCCAGCGCGCCGGGTCCGAGCCCGCGTTGGCCAGGCCCGTGGCCACCTTGAGGTTGAGCTTGTTGGGGATGATGTCCCACGCCGCCGAGGCAATGCCCGCGCGCAGGCCGTAACCCTGGTTGGAGATGTCCGTCACCGCGCCCGTGTAGTTGTTCACCGTGCTGGTGAAAGGGAACAGGATGAGCATCTTGTGGTTGAACCACACCGCGCCCGGCAGGCCGTACTGGTTCAGCGTGAAGGCGCCCGTGTACTTGTCGTCCTCCAGGTTGCTGTCACCGGAGGTGAACATGCCCTCCACGGTGATGACGTCGCCGGGGCCGCGGCCCCACTGGTACAGGACCTCCAGGTTGGCGGACACACCGGAGATGTTCAGCTCGTCGAGCACCGAGTTCTCCGGGTCGTCGCTCGTGTACTTGCCGCCGTTGTACATGACGAAGCCGGAGGCCCCGAGCCGCCCGTTGCGGAAGTCGATGTTGTGATTGAAGTGCGCACCCGCCCAGAACACGGTGCCGGTGGGACGGTTGATGTTGAAGCGCGCCGTGCCGGTGAAGCCGGGCAGGCCCGAGGACGACGGGCCGCTCTTCACCAGGCCCTCGAAGGCGTACGCGTCACCCTTGGTGTCGTCGTTCAGGACCCAGAACGACGCGCCCACGTTGGTGTTGGGGCGCACCGGGTAGACGTAGTCCGCCATCGCCAGCCAGATGTACTTCAGGCGCGGGTCGTTCTTCGTGGCGCGGTCCGCCTGCGCGGTGCCCAGCGGCATCAGGCTCAGGCGCGCGCTGCCCTTGTAGCTGCTGAAGATGGAGAGGCCCGTCGCGTCGCTGCCGAGGAAGGCCAGCTTGTAGCCCGTGCGCGTGAGGTCCGACAGCGGCGTGCGCGTCGGGTCATAGGCGCTGTCGTAGACGGGCTGCGTGCCCACGAGCAGCGTGAGCTGGCTGGGATTGCGCGTCGGGTAGATGGCGACGTTGACGTTCTTCGTCTGGATGTTGACCTGGTCGGCGTTGAAGCCGCCGCCCTCGTTCTGGCCAATGGTGTTGGCCGAGCGGCCCCAGAGGAAGTCCACCTCGAACTGCGCGCGGAAGGACGCCAGCCCGTCGACGAAGAAGGGGCTGTACTCGATGACGGGAATCCAGCGCTGCTCGATGAAGTACGCCGAGCGGCCCGACTCCGTGCTCACCGCGCTGCCCACCGGCGAGCCGATGGGACCCAGCGACACGCCGCGCAGGCCCGCCGGGTCACCGACCTGGTTCGTCATGGAGACGCGGGTGAAGAAGTAGTTGATGAGGGTGAATTCACGAGGCTCGGCGTCCTCCTCGCGGTCCTTCGCCTCCATCCACTCGGCGTACAGCCCTGGCACCGGGGTGCTCTGCGCGGCGGCTGGCGTCGCCAGTCCCACGAGCCCCAGCGCCGCGAGCATCCTCGCGCCTCGCCGCAGCGTCTCGCGTGCTTCAAACCCACTTCCCGTCATATCCACCTCGGCCCCGCGCACGGGGCACTCCCGGTGCACCGGGCTCGGATGTCACCACTGTCGCTGGCGCTGCGTACGGCCGTGCTCCTGGGACGGGGCGGCGAGCGCCCGCGTCCAGTCCTTCGTCCGGAAGAGAGGGCGGGAGCGCGCCCTCTCTCCGGCACGAGGTGTGACGGGCCTACTGGATGGCGTACGTCTGCACGGCGTTGCCCGTGAAGGGCTGGCCGTTGAGCGTCACGGAGCTGGACGTGCCCACCGCGCCGTTGGCGCAGCGGCTGCCCGTCGACTGGTTCTTGAAGAAGATCTCCAGCTTGAGCGTCTTCTGGTCCGCGGTGAAGCCACCACGGCCTTCCTGCACCAGACCGCCCGGGAAGGTGAACGTCACGTCGAAGCAGCTTCCGTCGGACGCCACGTTCTCGATGAGGACGGTGTTGGACGTGAAGGAGAGCGGGTTCTTCGCCGCTTCATGGTTGCAGACGCCATCGGTGATGGTGCCCGGGATGCTGTCGACCTTGAAGTTGCCACCGGCCACCGACATGGTGACGCTCTTGTAACACTGGGACGACGCGCCAAAGTCGACATCTTCGCTGAAGCCATTGGGGTGGCTGGGGATGTTGGCCCCCGTCATCAGCATCGACTTGCCCTCGAGGAACGCGAGGATGTTGGCGGAGCTGTTCAGCTTGGGCGCCTCGACGGGCGGATCCTTGTCGTCGTCGCCATCATCTCCGCAGCCTACGAGGCCCAGCGCGCAAACCATGACCGCGGACAGCAGCTTCTTCTTCATGTGAGTGCTCCTCTTCTCTCCGGCGTCACCGCCGGGATGTGACGACAGCCGATAAAAATGTATCAGCGCGGCGCGTCGGACACGGAGGGGGTCATCGCCCCTCCGCCTCGGCGGCGATGGCCGCTTCGCGCAGCTCGCGCTTGAGAATCTTTCCCGCCGCGGAGATGGGCAGGCGCTCCACCAGCTCCACCCGCTTGGGCACCTTGAAGCGCGCGAGCCTCCCGCGCAGGTGCTCCAGCAGCGCCTCCGCGGAGCACGCCTCCCCGGGCTTGAGCACCACGAAGGCCCGGCCCACCTCGCCCCACTTCGCGTCCGGCACGCCGATGACCGAGCACTGCTGCACGGCCGCGTGCTCATAGAGGACCGACTCCAACTCCAGCGGGTACACGTTCTCTCCGCCGGAGATGAACATGTCCTTCTTGCGGCCGGAGATGGTGAAGAAGCCGTCCGCGTCCTTGCGCGCCAAATCTCCGGTGTGGAACCAGCCATCCGCGTCGATGGCCTCGCGCGTGGCGGCCTCGTCCTCGAAGTAGCCCGAGCACATGGAGGGCCCCTTGAGGAGCAGCTCACCCACGTCGCCCGTCGGCACCTCGCGGCCGTCGTCGTCCACCAGCTTCGCCGCGATGAAGTAGTTGGGGCGGCCGATGGAGCCCGCCTTCGACACCGCGAACTCGGGCCCCATGCTGAAGATTCCCGGGCCGAACTCCGTCATGCCGAAGCCCTGCTTGAAGGGCACCGCGTGCACGGCCTGCCACGCTTGAATCAGCGGCACCGGCAGCGCCGCGCCACCGCTGGTCATGAAGCGCACGGTGGAGAAGTCCGTCGTCGCGAAGCGCGGCGAGTCGAGCAACTGCTGGTACTGCGTGGGCACCGCGAAGAAGAGCGACACCTTCTCGCGAGGGATGAGCGCGAGCAGCTCCTCCGGGTCCCACCGGCGCATGATGACGATGGTGCCACCCGCGGTGAGCAGCGGCACCGAGTACACGAGCAGTCCGCCCGTGTGGAACATGGGCGTGTGCGTCACCGTGACGTCGCCGGGGCGCAGCTCGTGCACCAGCGTGTTGAGCGTGTTCCACGCCACCATGCGGTAGCTGATGCACGCGCCTTTCGAACGGCCCGTCGTCCCGCCGGTGAAGAGCAGGCACAGCGTGTCCTCCTCGGACACCGCGTCGTTCTTCACGGGCTCGGCGGAGCGGTGCGCCAGGACCTCCGTGTACACAGCGGCGCCGGGCAGCCCCTGCGACTCCAGGGACACCAGGCCGAGCGAGTCGCCGATGCTCTCGCGCACCTGGGCCACGGCGTCACGGAAGTCGTCGCCGAAGAGGAGCACGCGCGGGCGGATGGCGCGCACCAGGTCCGTGAGTTCGGTCGCGTGCAGGCGCCAGTTGTAGGGGACGAAGATGGCGCCCAGCTTGCCGCAGGCGTAGAGCGCATCCAGGTACTCGACGCCGTTGTGGGCGACGATGCCCACGCGGTCGCCGCGCTTCACGCCGGCCACGTCGCGCAGCCAGCCGCCGAGCGCCTCGGCGCGCGTGTTCAGGGCACGGTAGGTGAAGCGGCCGGCGTCACCCTTGGCCGTGTCCACCACCGCGACGTGCTCGGGCCAGTACAGGGCGCCCCGCCCCATCCAGTCGCCGATGAACATGCGCGCCTCCACGAATCAGGCCGTCCAGCGGTAGAGGGCGGAGGCCATGGCGAGACCGCCGCCGCTGGCACAGAAGGCCACGAGGTCGCCCCGGCGCACCTTGCCCTGGACGACGGCGTCATCGAGCGTCATCGGGATGCAAGCCGAGCCGGTGTAACCCCACTTGTCCATGGTGTAGTGCGCCTTGGCCATCGGCTGGCCGAGCACCTTCATGGTGGCCTCGATGGTGCGCAGGTTGAGCTGGGTGAAGACGAAGAGCTTCACGTCGTCCAGCGTCTGCGACTGCTTCTTGAGGAGCTGGTCCAACAGCATGGGCCAGCGCTCGGTGTTGAAGGTCGCGGGGAACTTGCGGACGAACTGGACGGCGGGCTTGCCCCCGGTGAGGGGCAGCGTCTCCGCGGTGGCGGGACGGTGGGTGCCGCCGGTGTAGATGCCGAGCGCGTCGTGGTACTCGCCATTGGCCAGCAGCCGAGCGCCCATGAAGCCGGGCTTGTCGCCCGCGCCGAGCACCACCGCGCCCGCGCCGTCCGCGAACAGGGTGCAGGTCTTCTTGTCCTTCCAGTTCACGTAGCGCGTCATGCCGTACGCGCCGACCACGAGGATGCGGTGGTAGCCGTCATCGGCCGCAATCGTCTTCGAGCCCACGTCCAGCGCCGTCACCCAACCCGCGCAGGCGCAGTTGAGGTCATAGGTGCCGGCGTTGGAGGCGCCCAGCTTGGCCTGCACCACGGAGGAGGTGGCGGGGCTCAGGTAGTCGGGCGTGTCGGTGGCGACGATGATGAGGTCCAGCTCCTCGGGCTTCGTCCCGGAGCGCTCCAGGGCCTGGCGGGCGGCGGCGACGCAGAGGTCGCTGGTGGCCTCCGTGTCGGCCATGACGTGGCGTTCCTTGATGCCCACGTTCTGTTGGAGCCACTCGTCCACCGGCTCACCGAGAATCTTCTCGACGTCCGCGTTGGTGAGGACCTTCTCGGGGACGTAACGGCCAGTGGCGAGGATCTGCGCGTATCGCATGTGCGGTCTTCTCAGCTCCGGGCGCTGCGCGCCGGGCGGCGCGCGGGACGCAGGGTGTTCTTCTTCTTGGCGGAGGCGGCCTTCGTGGGGCTCGCCTTGGAGGCAGTGGGCTTGACGCTGTTGCGCGCGGGAGCAGCCGAGCGGGAGTCCATGCCGTGGCGGATGAGGCCCATGGCGGTGTCGAGCACGCGCTCCAGGCCCGGGTCCTCCTCCCAGAGCACCCAGCGCATGCCGAGGAAGTCGGCGATGCCCATCAGGCAGTAGGCGAGCGCCTCCGGGTCCATGCGCCGGACCTCGCCCGCGTCCATGGCGATGGACAGGCCGTTGACGTAGCCCTTGGCGAAGCGGTCGTAGTAGCGGCGGTAGCAGTCGGCGTCGACGAACTCGGCCTGGCGCACGACGCGGTAGAGGTTGGGGTGCTGGCGGACGAACTGGAAGAAGGTGCGCAGGCCCTCGCGCTCCACGTCCATGCGGCTTTCGCACGCGGCGGTGGAGTCACCGATGAGGCGGCGCAGGCGGGTGCCCAGGTCGTCGACGACTTCGACGAAGATGGACTGCTTGTCCGGGAAGTAGACGTAGAACGTGCCGAGCGCCACGCCGCCCTTGCGGGTGATGTCCGCGATGGAGGCGCGCTCGTAGCCCTTCTCTCCGAAGACCGACTCGGCGGCCTTCAGCAGCTTCGCACGCGTCCGCTGTCCTCGCGGCGTGACGGGTCCGGAGCGGTCTGGAGAAGTTGAAGGCCGATTCATGTTTCACCTAGCGGTAGCACCCGCTCGACGGGGTTGTCAAAGCACGGAGCATGGCTCCGCGCGTCATGGACTGTGAGCGACGCAGGGCGTCACCTGGAGACCTCATGTCTCCGCTCGGCGGAGCGTACCCCGAATGGCGTGGGGGTCAGTGGGGTGCTCGCCGCCCTGTAAGAACATCCGTGCTGGCGAGGTGGCGCGACGCGCAACGTCCTCGTGGTGGAAACGGGTTCCCCGTAGCGTCGGAGGTCCTCGCCGCTGAAGGGAGACGCATGGTGCTCCGTCGGGCTGGTGCCCTCCTGCTTGCACTGCTGACCGCCTGTGGGGGTGCGGCGCGGGTTCCGCGTACGGCCTCCAGCGAGGAGGCGGCGGACGCGTGGTATTCGCAGCGGGTCGTCCCGCTCCGGGTCGCCGACAACGAGCCCGTGGAGCTGGACAAGGAGGAGTTCACCCGGGTCGTCACGCGCCTGGCCCGTGAGGTCCGTCCTGGGCGGGTTTCGCCCGAGGTTGTCCGACAGCTCCTCGCGCACGCACCGGACTCCGAGCCCGTGAGCCCCATGGGCGGTGGACGCGTCTACCGGCTGGCTTCCGTGGAGGTGCGCCCGGAGACGGCAGCGGAGGCAGAGCTGAAGCGGGAGTACCTGCGCTGGTGTCAGCGCACGCAGGGTGGCGGGGACTGCCTGCGCCTGCTGGTGGACGGGCCCGTGCTGGGCAGCGAGGACCGGTATGCGGTGGCGCTGGCGCTCGCGATGGGCTCGGTGCT
The DNA here is from genome assembly GCF_013372595.1 of Myxococcus sp. AM011. Lineage (NCBI taxonomy): Bacteria > Pseudomonadati > Myxococcota > Myxococcia > Myxococcales > Myxococcaceae > Myxococcus > Myxococcus sp. AM011. The sequence goes on along the minus strand of NZ_JABXEM010000266.1, from coordinate 5,338 downwards.
GGAGGAGACGCGGCACTCGCTCCGGGACATGGCGGACCCCGCGGCGGTGCTGGCCCTCGTGGTGTGGTCCGCCACGCTCTACTTCGTCCTGTGGGCATTGCCCGAGCCGATTTCAAAGGGCGTGGGGGCGGTGCTGACGGTGGGCCTGCTGGCGTGGCTGGGCGTCGACACCGTCTGGGGGTTGATGCAGGGCTGGACACGGCTGATGGAGGAAGCGGGCCGGGCCACCACCTTCGGGGAGTTGGAGGATGCCGGGGAGGCCTACGGCAAGGTGATGGGGGAGAACACCGCGCGGGTGCTGGTGATGCTCGTCACGGCGGCGGTGGGCGTTGGCGCGGGGAAGCTCTCGAAGAAGATGCCCGGGTTACCGGGCTACACCCAGGCTGCGGTGCAGGCAGAGGCCCAGGGAGGCGCGAGGCTCGCGACCCTGGCCGAAGTGGAGTCGGTGGCGGCGACTTCCGAGGGCACCTTCTCCATCCTGGCGCGTAGGCCCGGCACGCAAGCCACGGTGCCTCCCGCGACGACGGGCGCACCGGTGCGCGTCCTCGTCCAACACCAGGGAGGCAATCAGCAGGTGGTCGTCAACGGGCAGCGCTGGCATGTGCCCGCTGGCAAGCCCACCCACGCCATTCCCAAGAACGACCCGGTCGGGGACCAGCTTCAGGCCGCCGCGCTGCGCGCCGCAGGGCAGTGGGGACCCAACAAGCTGAGCATCAAGGAAACACGCGCCATTGACGCCGCTCTCGCGAAGGGAGCGCACTGGCTGGCACGCCTCCTTGAGCGGCAGGCTCGAGGGCGGTACGTGGAGGACCAGTTGAAAGCCCAATTTCAGCAACTGCGCTGGAGCAACCGAGGCGTCGACGCGATTGATCCTTCCACGGGCTACAGGTACGAGATTCTCTCGGGAACAGACGCCAACCTCGCGCTCCACGGGCAGCGGATGGCGGGCTTCTTCTTCCGGATGATTGGCTTCTAACCAAAGAGAGCACGGATGGCTCAGCTCAACATCGAGAACAGGGTGATAGAGAATGAGCGGATTGTCCTCGGTCGTGAGGACATCGCCTTCCTCGGTCCGGACCTGACCCTTCGCGGCTGCACCGTGACGATAAGGGTCACGGCCCGGAACCTGATTCTCATCCGGCCACGGCTCATCGACTGCATCATCGAGGTCAAGCAGGAGCTCAAGAACCTCCGCTGGTACAGGGCATTCCTGAAGGGCTGCCGCTTCACCGGCACGATGAGCGGGAACGACTTCGGCCTCTGGCCCGTCGAAGAGGGGGCAGAGAAGACACTGGGCGGCATCGAGGAGGCAGCCAGGACACTGGGCGGCATCGAGGACTGCGACTTCTCTGGAGCACGACTCGACGCCTGTCGCTTCGTCAATTGTGACGTCGACACACTGAAGCTCCCGTCCTGGCCCTGCTTCACCTTCCTGGCCCCTACTCACAGGCAGCGGGAGTTGCTCGCCGCGCCCTGGCCGGGCACCAGCCGCATCACCGTGGAAGCCATGCTGAAGTCACCTCCAGAAACCGCGGCCGTGACCTTTTCAGCGCCCGCTGTCGCCAAGTACGGCGGCACCACCGAGGAGTCGCTCCGCGCCGTCCTGCAAACACTCGATGGCGTGAGGTTCTGAAGAACAAGTACCCCGTGGATACACTCCACCCCGAGGGTCCATGTCGGCGGAACCCACTCCTACTCGTTCGAGGCTCCTCTGGATGAAGCCCCTCACCCTCTGCGTGCTCGCGCTCTCGCTCGGGGGCTGCCAGCTCTCCCGCGCACGTCCTCAAGCGCCGCTCGCGCCTCCCGAGGTCGCCAACAGCATCCAGTTCCCGTCCTGGACCAAGGACGCCTCCATCATCGTGGAGGGCCACCAGCTCAAGGCGCTCCAGATCGCCATGGAGGACTTCCTGCATCCAGGCTCGTCCCCACCCAAGGGCGCCGATGCCATGACACGGTGCCTTCTCGCCCCCGACACCTATGACGCCTGGCTGGTGCGCGGAGAGCGGATGACGTTCGTCCACTTCACCCCCAACGAAGCCGAGCGCTGCGGCCTCAAGCCCGAGGTCATGGCCCCCGGCGCGAGCTACGCCATCAGTGACGACGGCGTCATCTTGAAGCGGGACTGACCCACGCCATCGCACCTCGACGCGGCGGGCACCCGAATGGTTCGATGCGTGGACACTCAAGGGGAAGCCCACACCATGAAGCGCCCGTCGTTCCTGCCGCTGTCCCTGCTCCTCGTCGCGCTGCTCGGCGCCGGCTGTGCCTCCACGCCCGCCGCGAGGAAGTACGTCCCCGTCGACTCCGGCAACGCCTTCCTGTGGGAAGTGAAGGACCCGCGCGGCGGCACCGCCTACCTCGTCGGCTCCATCCACATGGGCAAGGCCGGCGCCCTCACCCTCCCCTCCGCCATGGAGTCCGCCTTCTCCAGGGCCCAGGTCCTCGCCGTCGAGGTCGACACCACCCGCACCGACCCCACCGCGATGCAGAAGCTCGTACGCGAGCTTGGCACCCTCCCCGAAGGCCAGAGCCTCTCCCAACGCCTGGACCCCAGCACCCGTGACCTCCTGAGCCGCGCCGCCACCCGCCTCAAGGTGCAAGTGCAGGGACTCGAGCGCCTGCGCCCCTGGCTCGCCGGCATCGTCCTCAACAACCTGGAGTTCCAGGCCGCCGGCTACGAGCAGGGCCACGGCGTGGACCGCGCCTTCCTCGACCGCGCTCACGCCGCCCACATGCAGGTGCTGGAGCTGGAGTCCGCCGAGAGCCAGTTCCGCATGCTCTCCGGCACCCCCGACAACCTCCAGGACCTCATGCTCCGAGACCAGCTCCGCCGCGAGCAGGGCCCCGGTGAAATCGTCGAGGCCATCACCTCCGCCTGGAAGGCCGGCGACGCGGACGGCATGGCCACCATCCTCCTCGAAGGCGCCAAGGACACCACCTACCGCCCCGTCTACGAGCGCATCTTCTTCGAGCGCAACACGCAGATGGCCTCCCGCCTGGAAGCCCTGCTCACCGAACCCCGCGTGCATTTGATGGTGGTGGGCGCGGGCCACGTCGTCGGCCCCGAGGGAATCGTGGCCCTCCTCCAGAAGAAGGGCCACGCCGTGCGCCAGCTCCCGCGCGAAACACCCCTCGAGTAGCCAAGACTCACCCTGGAGGCGTTCTCTCATGTCCTCGCGGATGAAGCTGCTGCTGACCACCTCGCTCTGCCTGGGCCCCCTCACGGGCTTCATCGCGGGACGGGCCACCGCGCCGAACTCGGCCGACACGGGCCCCGTGCTGGAGGAGCTTGCCCGCCAGCGCGCGCTGCTCCAGTCCGTCCTCGAAGCGACACGCGCCCCGTCCCTCCAGATGCGTCACGCCAGCGCGCCTCCGACGGGAAGCACCGTGGACGCGGCCTGGCTGCGCGCGGAGCTGGCCCAGGTGCTGCGCGAGGAGCTGGGCAACAGGGCTCCCACCGAGCCCGAGGATGCGCAGAAGAAGCCTCCCGCTCCGGAGCCCACGCCCCAGAACCTGGCGGCCTTCCAGGAAGGCACCAGGGTCATCGACAAAGCCATCGCGGCACGGCGCTGGACGGAAGAGGACGCCAGTTCGCTGCGCAAGGAGCTCGGCGCCATGACGCCCGCCCAGCGAGATGAAGTCATCCAGCGGCTCGTCGTCACGCTCAACACCAACACCCTCGAGGTGCGGACGATGGGTGCTCCGTTCTGACGCAATCCATTTGCCTTCACGCCCAGGCAACAACATCCTCGCTCTCCGAGTGACCTTCCGTCACTTCAAGGAGAGACATCATGAACAAGCACATCATGAAGTGGGCAGGAGTGACGGCGGCGGTCCTCATCGGAGCGACCGCATGGGCGGGGGCCAAGCTGGCCTCCAACGTCGCCGTCGCCATCGGCGGCAGTGGTGGCACTGCTTGGGGTTCGCTGGCGGGCGCGCGAAACAGCCCGGACACCACCCAATACATCGGCTGTAACGTTTATGGCTACGCGACGGGAGGAGGAACTCCCCGTGTGCTCTGCACCGCGAACACCGTGGCGGGCGTCTACGGCACCTGCTCGTCCACCGACCCGGTGATTCTGGAGACGGCTCGAAGCATCGGGGATGACTCCTTCATTGAGTTCCAGTGGAACCCGACCGGCCGGTGCACCTATCTGCTCGTGACCAAGTTCTCCTATTACGAGCCCAAGCTGTTCTGAGGCCCCGAGGCCCCCGGCCGGGAGGCGCAGGCGCCGTGCCTCTCGTCCGCGCCTCCATTGACTTCCTGGCGACGTTTTCCCGCACCTGGAACAACTCCAAACAACTCCTGGAGAACGTCAGACAGACTTCACTCGTATTCCATTCGCCTTCCCCCCCCGGCAACAGCATCCTCGGCCTTCGAGTGACCTCCCGTCACCTCAAGGAGAGCCATCATGGACAAGCGTGGCATGAAGTGGGCTGGCGTGGCAGTGGCTATCATCATCGGGACGACCGCGTGGGCAGGGAACAAGCGCGCAGCCCCTGTCACCGTAACCAACGCCAGCGATGGGACTGGCCACGCACAGGGCTCCCTGGCAGGGGCAAGAAACAGCGCTGACGCCACGCAACACATTGGCTGCCACCTCATTTCATACGCGGCCTCCACGGGAGGACCGGTCCGGGTCCTCTGCGTGGCAAACTCCGCGGCAGGCGTCTACGGCACCTGTTCGTCCACCGACCCGGTGATTGTGGAGGGGGTTCGAAGCATCGGGGATGAGTCCTATCTCTGGTTCAATTGGGACGCGTCCGGTCAGTGCACCTACCTGCACGTGAGCAAGATCTCCTACTACGAGCCCAAGCTGTTCTGAGGCCCGCGGACGAGAGGCGTGAGCACCGCGCCTCTCGTCACTCCACCTCCGCGCGGCGTCTTCGGCGCCCCCTGCCCAGCCCTGCGCCCTCCAACCAAGCTAGCTCCGCGTCTCGCGTATTCCGCGCGAATCCATGGAGGGAGTCATGCGAGCAATCTGGAGGGTGGCCCTGGCCTTCGGTCTGACGGCGTGCGGTGGCATCGAGACCGGCGACGAGGCGCTCGAGGAGGGCGCCGAGAACAGCGTGCAGACCGAGCAGGTGTCCTCCGAACTGGCCGGGGCCTGTGAGTCCCTCATCGGCACGTTCTGTCGCCCGGGCGCGGTCACCCACTGCACCTGGAACGATGGCGCGGAAGGCGAGTGCGAGTGTCAGCGCACGCCCTTCAACAAGTGGCTCTGCAGCTACAACGGCTGACGCGCCCCAGGGGCTCCTCCCCCAAGCAGGAGCCCCGCCGCGCCTGACGCCCGCCTCCGGGTCCACCACCCGTCGAGACCGCGTCACCCGCGAGGTC
>NZ_JABXEM010000265.1:0-15035 GCF_013372595.1 Myxococcus sp. AM011 | reverse complement strand
CCCCCCAGGGTCGGGGGGGGATCCGCGCCGAGGTATGGGTGGACGCGGCGTGGTGGCGGCCGGGGGACGGAGCTCGCGAGCGGCCCTTGAGGTCCTTGGCGGAGGCGCTGGCCCGGCCGGGGCCGCTGACGGTGCACCTGGCGGCGGGGGAGTACCGAGGGCCCTTTACACTGCCAGCGGACGTCCGGTTGGAGGGCGAGGGACCCGCCACGGTCCTCCTGGTGGAAGGGCCCGAGGGCACGGTCCTGCGGGCCGCCGGACCTACAGGTGGGTCACCCGGGAACCCAGGGGTGGACGGAGTGCTCCTTCGGAACCTGGAGGTCAGGGGAGGAACCTGGGGCCTGGAGGTGGCGGGGAGTGTGCGGGTCTCCGTGGAGAAGGTGGGCTTCAGCGGCCAGCGCCAGGGCGCGGTGCGCGTCAACTCCGGAAGGTTCGAGGCCGTGGACGCGCGCTTCGAGGCCTCCGTTTCCGAGACCGTGGGAGTCCTGCTCGAGGCGCCCGAAGACGCGCCATCCCCATCACCGCCCAGAAGCACCTGGCTGCGAGGAACGTCCTTCACGGGGCCGTTTCGTCGAGCGGTACGACTCCGAGGCGCCGAGTCCCAGGCCCTGCTCGAGGACCTGCGCTTCTCGGGTCCGGTGACAGCGGTGGGGATGGATGGGGGGCACGCGGAGGTTCGCCGCGCCGGAGCGGAAGGGGGCCGAGGCGCGGCGTTCTCGGTGGTGGAAGGCAATCTGGTGATGCGGGACGTGCGAGTGCTGGGGCACGAGCTCGCGGTCTCCGCGATGCGTGCGCGGCTCGAAGTCCATGGCCTGCTCTCCGTGGGCGCGGAGCGGGCGGGACTGGGCGTGGTCGCTTCGCGAGGTGTCCTGCTGGAGGACATCGTGGTGCGCGGCAGTGGCAGCCACGGCGCGCTTCAGCTCACGACCTCGGACGTGGACGTGCGGCGACTCCATGTGGAGGGCGCCGCCGAGTACGGCGTGGTGGCGGTCGGCGGAAGCTTGAGGCTCAGGGATGCAACCGTGGTGGGCGTGCGCTCGGCGGACGGAGTCACGGGCGACGGGCTGCACCTGCGTCAGGTTCGCGCGGACGTGGAGGGCGTGGTGATTCGACAAACCACGGGGGTCTGTGTCCTCGCGGCGCAGAACGCGCGAGTGCTCCTGCGAGATGCGGAGCTGGAGCGTTGCGGACAGGCGGCGCTGATGGTGGACACGCTCGCGACGCTGGATGCCACGGGAGTGGAAGCGCGAGACAGCGGGGAGACGGTGTTGGCCGCGATGGGCGAAGGCGACCTGCGAGTGGACGCGCTCCACGCTCGGGGAAGCCGACAGGGCTTGCTCTGGGCCGAGTGCACGGGAGTCACCCGGGTGCGCCTGGGCCGCATCCGCGCGGAGGACAGGCGAGGCGAAGAGGCCGCGTGCGTGGAGCGATTCGCCGAGCCGGGCCCCGCTCCGCGCTGACTACGGAGGCGGTGGAGGCGCGGGGGCTGCGGACTCCAGGGGCGTCGCGTGCTTCTCCAGCCACTCACGGATGATGGGATAGACCTCCTTTGGCGCACCGCTGCCGAACACGAGGTCGCCGTGCCCGTAGTCCAGCGCATCGCCCCGGTCCTTGCCGAACACGTGCAGCGTGCGGTCCTCGGCGGTGACGAGGGCGAACTGGCTCTCCACATTCTCCGCGGTGGCCAGCCGGTCCGCGCTTCCGCCCATGACGAGGATGGGGAGCTGGAGGCGGGAGATGCCGGCGCGCCAGTCGCGGGTGCGGTCGAACGAGCGGAACGCATCGTGCTCAATCCAGTCCTGGAACTGGAGCAGCACCTTGCGACTCATCGACGACATCATGTTCGCGTAGACCTGCCGCTGGATGCGCGGAGGGATGTGCTGGGGATTCACCACGAGGTCCGACAGCGGGAGTGTCACGTACCCGAGGAACGGCGCCAGGCTGGCGCTCATCCACTCCTGCCGGAAGCGTGCGGGCCACGCCGCGCGGACACCCAGCGAGATGAGCGTGCGCAGGAAGGGCTCCGACTTGAAGTGCACGGGCGCGCCGAGCGTGAGCAGTCCCGCCAGCTTCGCTCCTTCAGGACCCTGCGCCAGGCCATACCCCACCAGCCCTCCCAGTGAATGGCCAAGCCAGAAGGCCCGCTTCGCCCCCGTCTCCTTCAGGGCCAGCTCCAGCAGTGCGGGGCCGTCCTGGAGGATGTGGTCATCGATGGTGAAGTCCGTGTACCGACGTCCCCGGGGGGGCATGCGCGAGTGCCCCGTGCCTCGCCACTCGACACTGAAGCAGTCGAAGCCCGCCTCGGCCAGGTAGTGGGCGACGGAATAGGGAGGCTCGAAGTCGAACGTGTACCGGTTGGCGGCCAGTCCATGGCACAGCAGCACCGGCTCCTCGAAGCGCCTCACGGGCGCGCGCCGGGCATGGACCGCCAGCTCCCACCCATCCGCGCACCTCGCCTTGAAGGCCTGGGGCAGCGGAGTCTTGAGCCGGTACCACCGTCGGACCAGCGCCACCCACAGGACATTGCCCAGAACGACGACGAGGCTGGCGACCAGCACCCACACGACCCACCGCCAGTCTCCCATCTTGTCCTCCTTGCCGACCCCTTGGTCTGACGGTGCCTCGAATAAAACCCTGCTAAGGTTCGTTCACCCGCCGTCCTGTTGCCAGGAACTCACGGGCATCAGAGGAATTCGAGGGAGCGATGAAGTTACGGAAATTGATGTTCGTGCTGCCGAACCTCTTCACTGTCACGTCCATCTTCTGTGGCTTCTATGCCATCACGCTGTGCACGGGTGAAGCAGGGCCTGTCCAGCTGTACCAGGCCGCACTGGCCATCTTCTTCGCGATGTTCTTCGACGGGGTCGACGGTCGCGTTGCCCGGTTGACGAAGACGCAGAGCGACTTCGGTGTGCAGCTCGACAGTCTCGCGGACGTCGTCTCGTTCGGAGCGGCTCCGGCGCTGTTGGTCTACAAGTGGGCGTTGGCGCCGCTGGGCTTCGCGGGGCTGTTCATCTCGTTCGCGTTCGCCGCCTGTGGCGCGCTGCGGTTGGCGCGCTTCAACGTGCTGGCGGCGCGCAATCCCCACGGCGGTGGTGGGCGCTTCTTCGTGGGTCTGCCGATTCCGCTGGCCGCGGGCATGCTCGTCTCGGTCATCATCTCCCACCACGCGGCCTCGCGAGGCGCGCCGCTGCATGAGGCGGCCTACGTCCCCGTGGCGGTGGCGGTGGTCGGTCTCTCGCTGCTGATGGTGTCGACGGTGCGCTACCGCACCTTCAAGGACACCCACCCCAGCCGGAAGAGCGCGGCCGTGTTCACGCTGATGGTGGTGGGCGGCGTGGCCATCGCGACGCAGTACCATCCCGCGTGGCTGCTCGTGGCCTTCTGTGGTGCGTACCTCGCGCTCGGGTTGGTGGAGTCCGCGGTGCAGGTGCGCACGCATCTGGCGGCGCGCAAGGTGGCGGCTGGCTCCGCCGCCGTGGCGACCGTCATCGACGACGAGGATGACGACGAAGAGGCCGAGGACGACGGCACCGGCCCTGGCAACGACGGGCCCGCCTTCCTCTGACCGATGCGAGAGGGGCTGAACCGGCTCCTCCGCCCCTCTGCCCACCTCGCGTCTTCGCGTGAGCCGTGCTCTTCCTGACGGAAGGGGCGCCAGGCCCAGGCAGCGGGGAGACTGTCGTTCGGCCGGGGCCCTGGCGGGTGAGCGAGCCACGGAGGCGCTTCCGTCCGTGCCGTGGCCGGCGGCTGCCGCTAGGATGCGCGGCCCATGCGCGTCGAGCTGCTGTGCACTGGTGACGAGCTGGTCACCGGCCTCATCACGGATACGAACAGCACCTGGCTGGAAGCCCGGCTCTTCGACCTGGGCATCAAGGTGGAGCGGGTGGTGTTGGTGGGCGACGTCCGTCCCGACATCACCCAGGCGTTGCTGGAGGCGTCGTCCCGGGCCGAAGTGGTGGTGGTCTCCGGCGGTCTGGGGCCCACGGCGGACGACTTCACCCTGGAGTGCGCCGCCGCCGCCGCGGGCGTACCGCTCGAGGAAGACGCGAGGGTGCTCGGGTGGCTGCAAGAGCGCTACGCGGCTCGCGGCCTCCCTATCAACCCGAGCGCTCTGCGCATGGCCCGCATCCCCCGGGGCTCCGAGCCGGTGCGCAACCCGGCGGGCTCCGCGCCGCTCGTCGTCCTCACCCTGGGGCGCTGTCGCCTGTTCTTCCTGCCCGGTGTGCCACGCGAGTACCGTGCCCTGCTGGAGGGCGAGGTCCTGCCGCGCATCCAGGCGGAGCTGGAGGCGAGCCCCGGCCGCGTGTTCCGTTCCTTCCGCCTGCTGCGCACGGTGGGGCTTCCCGAGTCGGAGCTGGACCTCGCCGTCGCGCCCCTGGCTCCGAGCCATCCCCGGGTGGTGTTCGGCTTCCGCACGCACGCCCCGGAGAACCACCTCAAGTTGATGGCGGAGGCCCCCTCGCAGGCCGAGGCCGACGCGGCGCTGGCGGCCGCCGAGGTCGAGTGCCGACGGGTGCTGGGCGCGCGAGTCTTCGGCGCGGATGCGGAGGAGTATGCGCCGGTGCTGCTGGGCATGTTGGGCCGGGCGGGTGCCACGCTGGCGACGGCGGAGAGCTGCACGGGGGGCCTCATCGCCCAGCGGCTCACGGCGGTGGCGGGAGCCAGCACCGTCTTCGTCGGGGGCGCGGTGGTCTATTCGGAGAAGATGAAGTCCGCATGGGTGGGGGTTCCACCCGAGGTGCTCGAGCGTCATTCCGCCGTGTCCTCCCAGACGGCCATCGCGATGGCCGAAGGAGTGCGTGCCGCCTGTGGCACCACGTATGGCCTGTCGGTGACGGGGTATGCGGGGCCCGGAGGAGGAACCGCCGAGGACCCGGTGGGCACGGTGTACTGCGCGCTCGCGGGCCCGGACCTGGCGACGCGGTGTGAGCGCATGTCCTTTTCCGGAGACCGAGAGCGCGTGCGCCTCTTCGCTGCCTCCCACACGCTGGAGATGCTGCGGCAGCACCTGCTGTCCGCCGCCGCCCACCCATGAGCCGCTCCAAGTCCAAGCGCCCCGAGCCCTCCACTCCCGAGCCCGGCGTCACGGCTCCAGTCCCCGAGGTGTCGGTCACCCCCGCTGCCGAGTCGCCTCCGGAGTCCAACGCCCCGCCCACTCCGAACGCGCCCGCGCGGCAGGTGAGCGCGCCCGGCGCCATCCTTCGCGTGTGGTTCGCCGCCTACCGCGTGGAGGTGTTGCTGTTCGTGGTGGCCTTCCTGGTGCTCTCGAGCTTCAGCTCCCAGCGCTTCCTGCGACAGAGCGCGGCGCCGCACTTCATCTATCAGGCCCAGTCGTGGTTGGAGGGGCGGCTGGACGTGGACCCCCAGGTGCTTCCCAACCTGGAGGACTGGGCCTGTGTGCGTCGGGTCGGTGGCGAGAAGGTCCGTTGTGAGGGCCGGCCTCTTCCGGATGACCGCTGGTTCGTGAGCTTCCCGTCCTTCCCCGCAGTGGCGATGCTGCCCTTCGTCGCGCTGCACGGCTACCAGTTCAACGACACGTCGTTCGGCGTCATCGTCGGCGCGTTGGCGGTGGCGCTCTTCTATTCGCTGCTGCGCTTCCTGGCGAAGGAGGGCGAGACGGCGCGCACCCGCGATGAGAACGTCGTGCTCGCGCTCACGCTCGCCTTCGGCACGTTGTTCTTCTACTGCGCCATTCGGGGCGAGGTGTGGTTCAGCGCCGAGGTCATGGGCGTGGCCCTCACCTGCCTCTACGTGCGCAACGCCCTGCGCGCCCACCGGCCCGTGCTGGCTGGGGTGTTCTTCTCCATGGCGACGCTCACGCGCACGCCGCTGTTCTTCGCGGGTCTCTTCTTCGTGCTGGAGGCGCTGTGTCCGGGCCCGGAGCCGCGCCTGGAGCAGCTCAAGGCCCTGGGACTTAATTGGAAGCCCGCGGCGCGGAAGCTCGGCTTGTTCGCGCTGGGTGCCGCGCCCCTGGGGCTGCTGGCCGCTGGCTACAACGTGTATCGCTTCGGCCGGTTGAGCGAGTTTGGCCACGCCTTCCTCTTCAACAACCGCGTCAACGTGGACATCGACCGGTGGGGCCTCTTCCACTGGCAATACCTGGGCCGCAACCTGGAGGCCGCCTTCCTCAAGTGGCCGTCGCTGTCGCTGACGCCGCTCAAGCTCGGCTATGACCCGCGAGGGCTCACGCTGTTGCTGACGTTGCCGCTGCTCGTCTTCCTGCTGATTCCGAAGCTGAAGCCCCGGCTGCACTGGCCGCTGTGGCTCACCGTGGCCGTGTGCGCGCTGCCGGGGCTCTTCTACCAGAACACCGGTTATATGCAGTTCGGCTTCCGTTTCAGCCTGGACTACACGCCCTATCTGTTGCTGCTCTTCGCCATTGGCGGCTGGTCCCTGCGTCAGCGCGTGGTGCTGGGCACGGTGGCGCTGGGCGTGCTGGTGAACTTCTGGGGCGCCGTGGCCTTCCGGGGCTACACGGAGCTTGTCCGGAACTGGTAGGCCATCGGAACCCGAGGGCTTGAATCCCCCGGGCTCCGCGCGCAGATAGAAAGAGGCCATGCAACCTCCCACCGGACAGCCTCCTGCCGGCAAGCGCTGGCACACCCGCGAGGACAGCGGCATCCGCCTCGATGCCCGCCTGCGCTGGTGGCACGACGACGAGCCCATCGAACATCCGAAAATCATCGAGCTCTTCAACGCGTCCCTCATCCTGGACGACACGGGCCGCTACCAGCTCCGCATCGGCAATGACTGGTGTTTCGTGGAGGTGGCGGATGCCGCGTACGAGGTGCGGACCGTGGACGTCACGCCGGACGAGCGCGTGTCCATCCGGCTGAGTGACCGCACCGCCGACGTGCTGGACCTCCCCACCCTGGCCGTCGAGCCGGATGGGGTCCTCTCGTGTCGAGTGAAGCAGGGGAGGGCCAAGGCCCGCTTCTCCCGAGACGCGCAGTACCAACTGGGCCAGTTGCTGGAGGCGGCTCCCGAGGGAGGGCTCCTGCTCCGCGCGGGTGAGCGGCGCTATCCCGTAGCCCTCTCCCTGGATGAGCTGGCCGGCTAGGCCGCTGCCTCGACGGGCGCGGTGGGGCAGGGGAGGGGCGGTGTACCCGCCAGCTCCCGGGCCAGCGTCTCCATCGCGTCGGGGTGCTCGCGCAGCCACTCCACCGCGCGCTCCCTCCCCTGGCCGATGCGCTCTCCCCGCAGGCTGAAGTGGCTGCCCGCCTTGTCGATGAGTCCCGCGGTCACACCCAGGTCGAGCACCTCGGCCGTGCGGTGGATGCCACTGCCGTACAGCAGGTCGAACTCCGCTTCCTGGAAGGGAGGAGCCAGCTTGTTCTTCACCACCTTCACCCGGGCCCTCGAACCGACCACCGCATCCCCGTCCTTGAGGTTCCCCGTGCGGCGAATCTCCAACCGGACCGAGGAGTAGAACTTCAGCGCATTGCCACCGGTGGTCGTCTCCGGGTTGCCGAACATCACCCCAATCTTCATGCGAATCTGATTGATGAAGACGATGCACGTGCCCGAGCGGCTCACCGCGCCCGTGAGCTTGCGCAGCGCCTGGCTCATCAGTCGCGCCTGCACGCCCATGTGCGCGTCCCCCATCTCTCCTTCGATTTCCGCGCGGGGCACCAGCGCCGCCACCGAGTCCACGACGATGAGGTCCACGGCTCCCGAGCGCACGAGCTGCTCGGTGATTTCCAGCGCCTGCTCTCCGGTGTCCGGCTGGGACACCAACAACTCCTCCACGCGAACCCCCAGCTTGCGCGCGTAGTGGATGTCGAGTGCGTGCTCGGCGTCGATGAAGGCCGCCACGCCTCCCGCCGCCTGGACCTGGGCAATCGCATGCAGCGTGAGCGTCGTCTTTCCCGACGACTCATTGCCGAACACCTCCACCACCCGCCCTCGGGGATAGCCACCCACGCCGAGCGCTCGGTCCAACCCCACCGAGCCCGAGGGAATCACCGCGACCTTCTGCTCGTGCGCGTCAGCTCCCAGCGTCATCACCGAGCCCCGTCCGAACTGCTTCTCGATGGACGCCACCGCCGCCGCCACTGCCTTCAGCTTCTCCGTCAGCTTGCTCATCGACTCCCTCGCCGCCCTGTCCTGGTGTCTGTGCTGCGCTCCGTGTCCTCCATATGGAGGTGACGAGCGCATCGATGTGGGATTGAGCAACACGCATGCCGGGGTGTGTTCTCCTCTCACTCACCTGCGGCGATGCGTCCGCGTGAGCGGCGGGGTGTCCCGGATGGTGGAGGGTGCGCGCTGCGGGCTCGCGGTCCGAGCAGGCTGCTCAGCTCGAATTCATGAGCGGCATCATTTCGACTTCCACGCGCGGCATGGGAGCGCCTGTCTGCCTGCCGGCTACACGGCGCTTTGCGTTGAAGTTTGGAGGGGGCGGCATGACCTTCTTCTCGTGAAAACCCAACGCGAAGACCTGCCCCATGTGGTCATCCTCGGCGGAGGGTTCGCCGGGCTCCGTGCCGCGCAACAGCTCCTCAAGGCCCCCGTTCGAATCACGCTGGTGGACCGGCACAACCATCATCTCTTCCAGCCGTTGCTCTACCAGGTGGCCACGGCGACGCTGAGCCCCAGTGAAATCGCCGCGCCCCTGCGCTCGCTCCTGGGCCCCAAGGGCGTGGCGGTGGTGCTGGCGGACGTGACGGGAGTGGACACCGCGAGCAAGCGGGTGCTGCTGTCGGACGGTGAGCTGAACTACGACTTCCTCGTCGTCGCCACTGGCGCGACGCATTCGTACTTCGGCAATGACCACTGGGCGCGTTTCGCCCCGGGCCTCAAGTCCATCGAGGATGCGGTGGAGATTCGGCGCCGCGTCCTCTTGGCCTACGAGATGGCCGAGCGGGAGACAGACCCGACCATCCGCCGGGCGCTGCTCAACTTCGTCATCATCGGAGCCGGGCCCACGGGCGTGGAGATGGCGGGCTCGTTGGCGGAGATAAGTCGGAGCTCCTTGCCAGGAGACTTCAAGAACATCGACACGCGCGACGCGCGCATCATCCTCATCGAAGGGTTGGGCAAGGTCCTGCCCGCCTATCCCGACGACCTCGCCGACAAGGCCCGGCGCACGTTGGAGAAGCTGGGCGTGGAAGTCCGCACGGGCGCCCGGGTGACGAACATCGACGAGTCGGGTGTCTACATCGGCACGGAGCACATCGCGGCCCGCACCGTCATCTGGGCCGCCGGTGTCGCCGCCTCGCCCGTGGCCCGCTCGCTAGGGGTGCCACTGGACCGCGCGGGCCGGGTGAACGTGACGCCCGAGCTGACGGTGCCGGGGCACGAAGAGGTCTTCGTGGTGGGAGACCTCGCCTCGCTCATGCAGGCGGATGGCACGCCGGTGCCGGGGCTCGCACCCGTGGCGATGCAGGAAGGCAAGCACGCGGCCCAGAACATCCTCCGCCGGCTGCGAGGGCAGCCGATGGTGCCATTCAAGTATTGGGACCGTGGCTCCTACGCGGTGATTGGCCGCGGCCACGCGGTGGGCATCGCCTTCCGTCGCTTCAAGCAGTCGGGCTTCCTCGCCTGGTCGGCCTGGCTCCTCATCCACCTGATGTTCCTCATCGGCTTCCGCAGCAAGCTGGCGGTGATGCTCGACTGGGCCTACTCGTATCTGACGTTCAGCAAGTCGGCCCGCATCATCACCGGCCCCACGCCTCGCCTGGACCAGCTCCGCCTCCCGATGGCTCGTGGTGAGCAGATACTGGTGGGGGATGGGGAGGTCGTGACGGCTGTCGCATCGTCCTCGCGAGGAGCGGCGCCTCCTCCTTCCACGCACTGACCTTCCGCGCGTTACTCCGGATGCTCGGGTGGACGGGGGCCGGAAGGCATCCACGGCCCTCGGGCTCCGGAGCGGGCGTGCGAGGCACCGCCGCCGTGGGTGTTGGCGTGCAGCCATCCGCGGCGGTCCAACGCCCTGCAGTCGATGGCGAGCTGCATGTCCACGTCCTCGATGCGCCCATGTCCTTCCAGGTCCGCGCGAGTCAGGGCCAGCTTCAGCAGCCGGTCATGCGCGCGTGCCGACAAGCCATGGTGACGCACCGCCAGCTCGAGCATCCTCTCTGCTCGCGGACTCAGGATGCAGTGGTGCCGCAGCAGGTGAGAGGGAAGCTGGGCGTTGCAGTGCACGCCGGGCTCGTCGTGATAGCGCTCCCGCTGGCGTTGGCGCGCGGCCTCCACGCGCTCCCGATGGTGGCGGCTCGTACTCTCTCTCGGCTCCGCGCGCGCCAGGTGGTGGTACTCCACGGGACGTGTCTGCAGCGTGATGTCGACGCGGTCCAGCAGTGGGCCGCTGACTCGCGCGTGGTAGTCGAACACCCGATGCTCGGGACAGGTGCAGGTGTGGCCCGGCACGTTGAAGTAGCCGCAGGGGCAGGGGTTCATCGCCGCCACCAGCATCACCTGACAGGGATAGCTGACGTTCTGGTTCGCCCGCGCGAGGTGGATGATTCCTTCTTCCAGCGGCTGGCGCAGCACCTCCAACACATTGCGCCGGAACTCTGGCAGCTCATCCAGGAAGAGTACGCCGTGGTGCGCGAGCGAGAGCTCTCCAGGACGCGCCATGGGCCCTCCGCCCACGAGACCCGCGTCGGAGAGGGTGTGGTGCGGAGCGCGGAAGGGCCGCTCCCTCACCAGCGCGTGCCCCTCGCCGAGCAGGCCCAGCACCGAATAGACCTTCGTCACCTCGAGCGCCTCGGTGAAGGTCATCGCCGGAAGGATGCTGGGCAGGCGCCGCGCGAGCATCGTCTTGCCGGAGCCCGGAGGTCCGCACATCAACACGTTGTGGCCACCGGCCGCCGCCAGCTCCAGCGCCAGCTTGAGCTCGGGTTGTCCGCGCACGTCCGCCATGTCGGGCTCGGGCCGCCCCCGGGTCGCCGTCACCGAAGCGCCTTCACGGCGGTATGGCGTGATGACGTGGGTGCCCGTGAGATGGTCCACCGCTTCGCGCAGGCTCGTCACCGGAATGACGGTCAGGCCCTCGACGAGCGAGGCTTCGGCCGCGTTGGCCGCCGGCACCATGACGCCCTCGAAGCCCCTGTCCCTCGCCGCCACCGCGAGCGGCAGCACGCCTTTGATTCGCTTGAGCGAGCCGTCCAGGGACAGCTCTCCCCCGAAGAGGTATCTCGCCAGGGGCTCGTCCTCGAGCAGCTTCGCCGCGGCCAGCACCCCCAGGGCGATGGGCAGCTCGAAGGCCACACCGTCCTTTCTCAAGTCCGCGGGCGCCAGGTTCACGGTGATGCGCTTCTGCGGCAGCTCGAAGCCCGTGTTCTTCAGCGCGGAGACGACACGCACCTTCGACTCCCGCACCGCGCCCTCTGGCAGCCCCACCACGTTGAAGTAGGGGAGCCCGAGCGCCATGTCGACCTCGCACTCCACCACCACCGCGTCGATTCCCATCAACGCCCCCGACCGCACCCTCGCCAGCATGTCCCGCCCTTCCCCAGACGCCGTGCCCCTCGCGGAGCAACCCCCGTACCGGCGTCCTCCCGACGTGAAGCCCGAGTCGACCCAATCTCCCGTGGCGGATACCCGTCCCAAGGGCCCCTGCGTCACGATTCCAGAAACATTGGATTAGTGCAGAGGGTCTAGCCAGGGCGGGTGCGTCTTGGGTACCTTGGCGGGTATCTGGGGAACGCAGGGGGAGATGACGCGCATGGGGTCGCAGGTCATTCAACGGCGGCGTCCGGTCCGCATCCGTCGGGCCGATATGAAGCGGGGCCAGCGGATGAAGGTGGCCTTCGCGATGTTCCGCTTCTGTCTCTACGGCATGGTGGGCATCAGCTCGGAGATCTTCTTCTACAACCTGGTGCGCATCGCGCGGGACGTGCCTGTCCTCGGGGCGCTGTTCCAGTTCCAGTGGCGGGTGGATGACCGGCTCGCCCTCAACGCCATCTGG
Organism: Myxococcus sp. AM011; assembly: GCF_013372595.1. Taxonomy (NCBI): domain Bacteria; kingdom Pseudomonadati; phylum Myxococcota; class Myxococcia; order Myxococcales; family Myxococcaceae; genus Myxococcus; species Myxococcus sp. AM011. The sequence continues at coordinate 3,121 of NZ_JABXEM010000265.1, read as the reverse complement.
GACGCTCCCGCAATCACGGCCTATGGCCAGTGCTCGCTGTGGATGTTCCTCATCTACGGCGTCGCGTGCTTCTTCTTCGTGGAGCCCGTCTACCGCTGGATGCTCTACCAGCACGCCAGCCTCCGAGCCGCCGTCTACGGCGTCGGCATCCTGCTCTTCGAGGGCTTCAGCGGGGTGATGCTGGAGCGGCTCACCGGCTACCGCATCTGGTACTACGCGGACGCGGGCGCCATCTTCTGGGAGATGACGTCGCTCTACATCCTCCCCATCTGGATGGTGACCGGCCTCATCGCCGAGTTCATCTACAGGGAGCTGATGGACCCCGACCTCATGGCGGCCTTGGAGTCCCCGCTGCCCGCGACGCCCGAGGAGACCGAGGCCTCCTTCCAGCTGATGCGGTAGGTGCAGGCGTGGCCGTCGTAGCCGGACGCCTCCACCTTCACGTCCTGAGCGCCGGCCACCCGCAGCCCCGCGTGGATGATGCCGGCGGTGAAGTCCGGGTAGTCACCCACCTCGTTCATCCACAGCTCGAACTGGGTGGGCGTCACCTCCACCAGCTTCGACTCGGTGTAGTTGTTGCCCGCCCGGAAGTTCTGCGTGGCCCGCATGAGCGTCCGGCGAGGCCCCAGCACCCGCAGCAGCGACAGCACCGCGCGACCCAGCATCGTCTCGCGGAAGCCCTCGATATAGGCCTCGCCGAGCTTCCACGTGCCGGGGCCGATGGCTTCCTGGGGAAAGAGCTCTTCCGCGGCGATTCGCAGGAAGGCCATCCACGACGGGAAGGCGTAGGCGGGACGAAGCTTCTGGTCCACGTCGAGCCCCGCCTGGCGCAGGCGATTCTTGCAAGCGGGTGTCAACCGCCCGTGCAGTGCGCGCAGGAAGAGGGCTTCGATGGTCTGTTCAAAGACGAGAAGCTCGTCAGCCATGAGGAGTGAACTCTAGCCGACGAGCTTCTGATTGTGAACCGCGACTCCAACCCGGAGCGTAGGGCCCCGGGCGGAGGTTTTCAGGGAGTCGGCGTCGGGGCGGGCGCCGGAGTGCCGGTGTCCACCTGCGTGCCCTGGATGACGGCGTTCGACGGCAGCTCGGTCGCCATGGCGAGGACCTTCGCGCCGGCGCCCTTCGCGCCATCCATGGCCAGGATGAGGCGGCCGTAGTTGGTCGCATCGTCCGCCATGAAGAACACGACCTTGTCGTCCGCCTTCTTCGCCGCGAGCATCCGCTTGAGCCGCGGAACGTAGTCGGCGGTGGGGACCTTCTCCGTGTTGATGGAGTAGCCACCATCCTTGTCCAGCAGGACCACCAGCTGCTGGGCATCAGGGTCCGGCGGCGGTTCGTTCTCCACCTCGGTGTCCGGCACGCGCACCAGGATGTCCTTCTCCAGGAGGGGCGTGACGACCATGAAGATGATGAGGAGCACCAACACCACGTCCACCAGCGGCGTGACGTTGATCTCCGAGTTGGGCGGCGTTTGCGGCTTCACCCACTGACGCTGCTTGTGCCCGGCCATTACTTCTTCTCCTCGACGCCGAGCGCGATCTGCTTGGCCTTGGCCTTGCGGGCCACGTCCAGCACCCTGCGCACGTCGCCCACGTTCACCGTGTTGTCACCCTTGAGCAGGATCTTCTTGCCCGGGTCCTTCGCCAGCTCCTCCGCCAGTCGGTCCTGGAGTGCCTGCTCGTCCACCTGGTCATTCTCCAGGAACACCTTCTTGTCCGGAGTGATGGAGACGTAGAGAGGGTCTGAGTCCTTCCCCTTCTCCTTCTCGATTTCGGTGGCCTTCGGCAGCTCCACGGACTTGCCGCGCTGGAGCATGGGGGTGACGACCATGAAGATGATGAGGAGCACCAACACCACGTCCACCAGGGGCGTGACGTTGATCTCGCTCTTGATGCCCCCCTTGGGGCCAGCTGACATTCCCATGCGTTTAACCTGCTTCCAGGTGGTGGAAGCCCGCCATCCCGGGTGGCGTCGCTGGCCCCTTCGACTTCAGGGGCCGCGTTCACGTCGGGAGGCGGGCCTCGGGTCGTCCCCGGGCTCGCCGGTGACTGCCAATCAGGCCGCGTGCGAGGAGTGCGCGCCGCCGCCCATGTGGCGGGCGACCACGTCGAGGAACTCGTTGGAGGACTCGGAGATGTCCACCGAACGAGCGTCCACCCAACCCTGCAGGAAGTTGTACGCCATCACCGCGGGGATGGCGACCAACAGACCGAAGGCCGTGGTGATGAGCGCCTCGGCGATACCGGCCGAGATGGTGCCCAGACCGCCGGAGCCCGCCGCCGCCATCAGCTGGAAGGCGTTGACGATACCCATCGTCGTGCCGAGCAGACCGACGAACGGAGCCGTGGAGCCGACCGTGGCCAGCAGGCCCAGACCGCGCTTCATGCTCTGCACCTCGCGCTGCGCCTGACGCTCCAGCGCCCGCGCCACCGACTCCACCGCGATGTCCTTGTTGTTGGGGCTGATGCGGTACGCCGTGAGGCCGGAGTTGATCACCCGACCCAGGTGACCCACGTCCTTGCCCAGGTTCGTGTTCGCCGCGGTGGTCAGGTCGCCCTTCGCCAGGATGGCACCCATCTTGGCGGCGAAGTTGCGGCTGTCGGACCGGGTCTTGCGGAAGACGATCATCCGCTCCGCCATCACGACCAGGGACGCCACCGACATGATGGCCAGGGTGAAGATGATCATACGGGCGAAGGTGCCCGTGTGGTGCCAAATATCGATGAGAGTGAATTGCATGGCTTGATTAAGCGCTCCTCCTCACGAGCGCGGGGTGGTCGGCGGTGCTGCTTTCTCTACGGCGCGCCCGGATCAGCGCGGCAACTTCAGATTCAGGGTGAAGGTGTAGTCCACCTGGACCGGACGGCCTTGGAACGTGACCGGCTTGTAGCGTGACGAGGCCAGGGCGTCCATGACGGCCTGTTCCATGTGGGGCAGGGGCTTGATGACTCGGCAGCGCTCCACCCGGCCCTCGATGGTGATGACGCACTTGACGATCATCGTGCCCTGCACGCGGGACTCGAGCGCCTCCCGCGTGTACTCCGGGCTGGGGCCGGAAAGCTTCTCCGGACGGGTCATCCCCGCACCGAACGGCAGCACTTCCGTCCCCGTCCCGCCCAAC
>NZ_JABXEM010000264.1:0-15193 GCF_013372595.1 Myxococcus sp. AM011 | reverse complement strand
GCCTTGCGGTCGACCTTGCCGGAGGAGGAGAGGGGGAGGGAGTCGAGGACGCGCAGGAGCGAAGGCACCATGGCGTCTGGGAGAGAAGAGGAGAGGGACGAGCGCAGGGCGCGCAAGTCATGGAAGGGAGAGTCGAGGACGAGGAAGGCGAGGAGGGAGTCGCGAGAGGAGGGGTGGGGAATGGCGGCGGCGTGGCGGACGCCAGGGAGGCGGAGGAGAGCGGCCTCGACTTCCTCGAGCTCGACGCGGACGCCGCGAATCTTGAGCTGGAAGTCGGAGCGGCCGAGGAAGGAGAGGGAGCCGTCGTGGAGCCAGCGTGCCCTGTCGCCGGTGCGGTACATGCGAGCGCCGGGCGAGTCGCTGAAGCCATCGGGAATGAAGCGCTCGGCGGTGAGGTCCGGGCGCGAGCGGTAGCCACGGCCGAGGCTGGGGCCCGCGATGAAGAGCTCGCCAGGGACGCCGACGGGGAGAGGCTGGAGGGAGTCGTCGAGGACGTAGAGGCGGGTGCGAGCCAGGGGCTTGCCGAGGGTGACAGGCAGCTCGGGCGAGCACGGCGCGGACGTCACACAGAGGGTCGTCTCCGTCGGACCGAAGGCGTTGGTGAGCCGGGTCTGCGTGAAGGCGAGCTGCTTCACGAGGGAGTCGGGCAGGGCCTCACCGCCGGTGACGACGACCTTGAGCCTACGGAGGGCCTCTGGCGCGCCGGGCTCCTCGAAGGCGGTGGCGAGCGACGAGGGCGTGATGACGATGTGGGTGATGCCGTGCTGGAGGATGTCACGGCCCAGGTTGAGGGGGCCGACTGGCCGGAGCACCACGCGAGCGGCTCGCGTGAGGCTGAAGACCAGCTCCATGATGTGCATGTCGAACGAGAAGCTGCTGGTGACAGCCCACGTCGCGCCGGGCGCGGTGTCGAGGAAGGCGTCGAAGCTGGCGAAGCCGTGGACGAGGTTCCGGTGCGTGAGCTCGACGCCCTTGGGCTCGCCCGTGGAGCCGGAGGTGTAGAGGACATACGCGAGGTGGTCCGGACGCGCGGGCACGGGAGGCGCGAGCGCGGCGCCGGGCTGGGACGCATCCTCGGGCCGCACGAGGGGGATGGGGAGCGTGGCGCCTTCGAACAAGGACTCGCGGGAGATGACCAGGCGCGCGCCGGACTGTCGCAGCAGCGAGGCGCGACGGGCGGCGGGATGCGAGGGCTCCAGGGGAAGGCAGGCGGCGCCGCTCAAGTGGATGGCGAGCAGGCCAATGACGGAGTCAGCGGAGCGCTCCAGGCACAGGCCCACCACGGCCTCGGGTCGGGCGCCAAGGGCGGAGAGGTGTGACGCGAGCTGCGTGGCCCGCGAGGAGAGCTGGGCGAACGTGAGCGAGGTGTCGGGCGTCACCAGGGCGACGGCGTCCGGAGTCCGCGTCGCGGCGCTCAGGAACAGCGAGGCGACGGTCGCTTCTTCATCGAAGGGCCGCTGCTCCGAGTTGAAGTCCCGCAGCACCTGCTGGCGCTCCGCCTCCGTGTGCAGCGGGAGCTCCCCGAGCGCGGACGTGGGCGCATGCAGCGCGTTGCCCAGGAACTGGAGGTAGTGGGTGAGCATCCGCTGGACGCTCGAGTCGTCGAACAGCTCGGTCCGGTAGCGGAAGAAGAACTCGTACTCCTCCCGGACCTTGTGGACGGTGAGGTGGAGGTCGAAGGCGCTGGAGCCCGGAACCAGATGCAGTGCCCGGGGGGCGAGCGCGGGGAACGCCGACGCGAGCGGATGCTCCACGCGGCTCATGTCGAACAGGACCTGGAACAGCGGCGAGTCGCCGTGGGTGCGCTCGACCTGGAGCTTCTCGACGACGCGCTCGAAGGGGACCTGCTGATGGGAGACGGCCTCCAGGGACGTGGTGCGCACCTGCGCGAGCAGGTCCACGAACGAGGCACGCGCATCCACCTTCGTGCGGAGCACGACGGTGTTGATGAACAGGCCCACGACGTCATCGGCGGCGGGGTGCGCGCGGCCAGAGACCGGAGTGCCCACGCACAGCTCGGACTGCCCGGAGTAGCGCCGCAGCAACACCGCGAACGCGGCGTAGAGCACCATGAAGGGCGTCACCTGATGCTGCTGGCAGACCGCGTCCAGGGCCTGTCGGAGCTCGGGTGTCAGCCGGTGCCTCGGAGTCGCCGCGCCCCGGTCGCTCACGACGCCCGGGCGGGGCCGGTCGGTGGGCAGTGACAACTGGGAGGGAGCCCCCTCGAGCTGTCGCGTCCAGTACTCGAGGTCCGTGTCTTCGCGGACCTTCATCTCCGGGTTGCGCTCCCAGGCAGCCAGGTCCGCGAAGGTGAGCTCGGGCTCGGGCAGGAGGCCGCGCCGCTGTCCCGCTGGAGCGGCATAGGCCTGCCCCAGCTCACGGAAGAGGATGTCCAACGACAGCCCATCCATGACCAGGTGGTGCAGCACCAACAGCAGCACGTGGTGCTCGGGAGCGATTTGGAACAGCAGGAAGCGGTAGAGCGGTCCCTGCTCCAGGGAGAAGAGACGCGCGGCCTCTTCCCGCAGCCGCTCCCAGGGCAGGCCGTCGTCTCCGGAGCCTTGCACCTGCTCGACTCGCAGCACGTGCGTGGGCACCGGCTGCTCGCGGGGGACCGGGTGTCCCTGATGGGAGACGACGAGCGTGCGCAGCGCGGGGTGCCGCTCCAACAGCAGCCGCAGGGAGTCCTCCAGGGCCACCACGTCCACCGGCCCCCGGAGCTCCACGGCCTCGGAGTGGATGTACGCCCGCAGCTCCGGCTGCAACTGGTGCAGGAACCACATGCGGTCCTGCGATGCGGAGACGAAGCGAGGCGCCTCTTTCGGGAGCCGCGTCGGCTCGGGCAGCAGGGGCAATGCGGAACGGGAACGCTCGGCGACCTCGCGGGCGAGCTCCAGCACGGTGCTCGTGCCGAATCGCGCGCTGAGTGGCAGGCGCACGCCCAGGGTCTGCTGGACGCGGACGATGAGTCGCGTCGCGCTGAGGGAGTGCCCGCCCAGGTCGAAGAAGCTCACGTCTCGCGCCACGTCCTGGCGGCCCAGCACCTGACCGACCAGGTGCGTGAGCATCTCCTCGACGAGGCCACGAGGTGCCTGACCCGCGGGGGCCTGGAGTCCGTCCTCCTGGGCCGGAACCGGCTGGCTGGCGACGGCTCGACGGTCCACCTTGCCATGGACCGTCAGGGGCAGCGCGCCGCGCACCACCACCTCGGAAGGCACCATGAACTCGGGCAGGCGCTGACGCAGGTCCGCGCGAAGCTGGCGGGGTTCGATGCGCAGCCCCACCGCGGGCACCACGTGGGCCACCAGTCGCTTGCCCGACGAAGGGTCGGCGACCGCGAGCACCACGGCGTCTCGTACGGAGGGATGGGCGCGCAGCGCGGCCTCGACTTCGGGCAGCTCGATGCGGAAGCCGCGCACCTTCACCTGGTAGTCCGCGCGACCGAGGAACTCCAGTACGCCGTCGTCCCGCCAGCGCACCAGGTCGCCCGTGCGGTACATGCGCGCGCCGGGGACACCGTGGAAGGGGTCCGGCAGGAAGCGCTCGGCGGTCAGCGCGGGCTGCTCCATGTAGCCCCGCGCGAGCCCCTCGCCGCCGACGAACAGCTCGCCGGTGGCTCCGATGGCGACCGGCTCACCGTCCTCGCCGAGCACGTATGCACGGACGTTGTTGATGGGGCCGCCAATGGGAAACGTCTTCGCGGCCTGGGCGGACGCGGTCGCCCTGTACGAAGTGGCGAAGACCGTGGTCTCCGTGGGGCCGTACCCGTTGATGACGGGAATCCCCAGCGTGTCGATGACCCGGCGCACGTGGGGCGCCGCCACGATGTCGCCACCGGCGAGGAGCTGCTTGACGGGACGCAGCAGCTCCAGGTGCTCCTCCACCACCTGGGAGAACAGCGCCGACGTCAGCCAGAGCGTCGTCACGCGGGCCTCGCGGACCACCCGCGCCAGCTCCTCCAGCGATGGGACTCCCGGAGTCATCACCACCAGCCGGGCCCCGTGGAGCAGCGCTCCCCAGATTTCGAACGTGGAGACGTCGAAGGAGAGGGGCGTCATCAACAACTGCGTCTCGTCCGGCCCGAAGCGCGCATAGCTCACGCCCAGGTGGTTGCGCAGCACGCCCTGGTGCGTCGTGCCGACACCCTTGGGCCTGCCGGTGGAGCCGGACGTGAAGTCCACGTAGGCCAGCGAGTCGGGCAGCGCACGGAACGGCGGGGCGTGCGCGGCCGGGCCCTCGAGCGGGAGGTCCTCCACCACCAACAGGCGCGATTCCCCGACGGGCATCCGGGGGACGAGCGCGCGTGAGATGATGATGACCTGGGGCCGGGCGTCCTCCACCATGCCCGCCAGGCGCTCGCGCGGGTACGACGTGTCCATCGCGACGTAGGCGCCGCCGGCCTTGACGATGGCGACCGCGGAGACGATGAGCTCCAGCGAACGCTCGACGGCGAGCCCCACGCGCACGTCGGTGTCCACGCCCAGCTCGCGCAGCTTCAGGGCGAGCACGTTGGAGCGCGCATCCAGCTCGCGGTAGGTGAGCCGGCTGTCTCCGAACTCGACGGCGACCTTGTCCGGGAAGCGCTCCACCACGCGGGCGAAGTGCTCGTGCAACGTGGACTCGCGAGGGTATTCGGAGGTCGTCGCGTTCCACTCCACCAGCACGCGCTGGCGGTCGGACTCGGGGAGCCTCGTGGAAGCCACGAGGGTGTTGTCTCGTTCCGCCGGCCCGACCTGCGCGGGCCCGGAAGTCGTCTGCGCCGGGAGGGGGGACTGACCGGGGAGGACGGAGTCAGGGGGAGTGGTCATGTGAAAGGGCGTCAGGGGACTACAGCCGGAGGCGGAGGCTCATGCCGGCTCGAAACATTCCCAGGTCCGTCGCGGGGAGGTCCGCCACGGAGGGGTCGGGTTGGAAACGGAACTCGCCGCCGCGAGCGCCGAAGGGCGCCTCGACGAACGCCGCGACGTTCACGTTGTTGCGCACGAAGCCGAAGTCCAGGCGGCCCAGGAACGACGGGTCCCCCAGGTTGCCGAGCACGGTGAGCGTCCACGACGGCTCGTAGATGCTGCGGCGGGTGACGGTGATTTGCCCCAGGCCATACGTCCGGCCGAAGTACAGGGCGCGGTAGTCACCGGTCGACTGGACCCACGTGAGCAGCCGCCGGTCGTCGTCGCCCAACTGGTTGTAGAAGCCCTCCACCCGGAGGACGGTGCGGAAGAGGTCTCCCATGCGCAGCTCGGCGGCCACACCCGCGCTGGCCTGCACCTGCGTGCCCGTCACGGTGCGCTCGACGAAGCTCCCCTCCGGCGTGGACCGCCACAGCCGGGTGTCCGAGTCGCGCACGAAGGCGACCTCGGCGTTGAGGTCCAGCCTCCCGATTCCCAGCGAGTAGTCCAGCCCGTAGCGCGGGCGGCGCCGCTCCAGGAAGGACGCGGAGGCGATGAGCTCGCTGGTGCCGAAGGCGATATCCCCGCGCACCGCGCCGCCGTAGCGCGCCCGGGGCAGCGCGCCGGTGACCCCCGTGTCCTCCAGGGTCGCTGTCGCATACGCCCACAGGTTCGCGCGCAGCGACTCGAAGGGCACGTTCACCTTCACCATGTCCACGCCCTGGCGCAGGTCGAACACGCCGAGCGGATCCGGGTTGGGGGACCGCAGGAAGTCGGTGGTGTTCCAGATGCGGGAGCTTCCCCACTTCACATGCTGGCGTCCGGCCGTGACGTAGATGCTGTCGAAGAGGCCGAAGTAGAGCCACAGCTTGTCCAGGCTCGTCCTCGGCGTGGAGAGCGTCGGGTCCAGCGGGTCATAGACCAGGCGCCCCACCACGTAGGCCCGGATGTCGTCCTGGGGCCTGAAGTCCAGGTAGACGTCCACGAGCCCCGGGAAGTACGGCTGCGCGGCCGTGGTGGCGTCCGTGGCCCGCTGGGACACCACCATGTCCGCGCGCTGGAAGTAGAACCCTCCGAGCGTCAGCACCTCGGGCTGCACCGGGTCCGCGAGTCGCGGCGCTCGCGTCTCCTCGGGCTCGTTCAGCGGACGCGGTCCCTGCGTCGTGTCGCTGTCCGCGGTGGGACTCGGCGCGCCTTCGCCGCTGTCCATCATCGCGGGACGCAGCAGGTCGCTCGAATTCGAGCCGGTGTCCGCGCTCGGGACCTCCACGCGTGCCACCGTGAGCTCCGGGACCACGGGGGACGTGGCGATGGGCTCCACGGCCGCGGTCTCCGAAGGCGCTTGCGACGTGGTGGTGGGAGTCGCTTGAGCGAGGCCCTCGTCGGCGGGCGTGTTCGTGCTCGCGCGCGGCTCGGGGCTCGCCGTGGGAGCCTCCTGCATCAGGGGCGGCTCCACCGGAGCGATGCGTGCCTGACGCGCTCGCGCGGCGGGGAGGTACGTCAGCGCCTGGAGCTCTCCGCGCGCGAAGAACACCGCGAGCCCGCGCGCGACATAGTGGAGGTAGGGCTCGTTGGTGGCCGAGAGCCTGACCTCGTGACACGGCTTCTTCGCGCGGCCTCCGCCCTGACACGCGGGGCCGAACATCCGCTCCACCGCTTCGCGAGACGGCGCGGGGGAGGGATACACATCGAGGCGGCGCAGCCGCTGCGTCCTCTCATCGACGTGGAAGTCCGCGCGCACGGTGCCCGACGGCGCCGAGTCCTCGTCATACGTGAGCACGCGCGCGCCGCCGGCCGTGTGTCGCCGCGTGGGCTCACCGAAGCGGCTCAATACCTGCTGCTCGGTGGTGGCGCCCGGACGCACCTGCTTCCAGACCTCTGCTCCCGCTGTGCCTCCAAGCAGGAGGCAAAAGACAAGCAAGGCGCGGGTGAGCGGGGCTGGCATGGGGGAGCCGCACTCTAGCCTCCTCTCAATCAATGTCGCGAGACACCCACCCCACCAGATTGCCTGTCAGGGCGTTACGTTTCATGAACACACCGGCCGCCGAGCCGTTCACGCATTGCGTGAACACACCGGCCGCGTGTTGACACCTCGCCTGGATTCCCACGAGCATGGCAACCCCTTTGCTGCGAGTGCCAGGAGGAGTCATGGCTTCGGAAGCGTCAGAGTCGGTCCAGTCGCCCAACACGTCCACGGTGGTCTCCGAAGCGGCTGCGCCCTCTGCGGAGCCCTCCGTCGCCGCGGCCCCAGAGAAGCTCGACGAGATTGAGGAGATCGACTTCTTGCTCGAGGAGATTGAAAGCAAGATTGCTCCGCTCGCCCTCGCGTGAGCACCACCGCCATGCCGCGCCCCTATGAGGAGGCGCTCTCCGCGTTCTGGCATCCGGTCGCCTTCTCCCGCGAGCTGAACGAACGGCCGCTTGCCTTCCGACTGCTCGGAGTGGATGGCGTGGTCTGGCGGACCGCGTCAGGCGTCGCGGCCACGCAGCGCTATTGCGCGCACCGGGGCGCGGACCTCTGCGACGGCGAGCCCGTGGGAGAGGGGCTGCGCTGCGCCTTCCATGGCTGGACGTACGGGGCCGATGGTGGCTGCGTGAGGGTGCCCTCGCAGCTCTCGGCGCCCATCTCCCAGAAGGCCCGGCTCGCCGCGTACCGCTGCGCCGAGCGCTACGGGCTCATCTGGGTCTGTCTGTCCGCGACGCCGTCGGCGCCGCTGCCGGAGTGGCCGGAGCTGGAGGACGGGGCCCTGGCCACGGTGGCGTTGCCGCTGCTGGACTGGGACGTGTCCGCGGGGCGGATGATGGAAATCGTCCTCGACGTGGCGCACCTGTCCTGGGTGCACCGGGGGACGTTCGGCAACCCCGAGCAGCAGGAGGTGCCCGCCTATGACGTGGAGCGGCATGCCTCCGGGCTGAGGGCCCGCATCGTCTACCCGGCGCTCGGACCGAGCATCGGCGGGGCGCCCCCACGCGTGGACAAGACGACGCTCACCTATGACATGACGTTGCCCTTCGCCGTGCGGCTGGAGTTCAAGCCGACGCTCTTCTACACGCACACCGTCTACGCGGTGGCGCAGCCCCTCTCGGAAGAGAAGATGCGGTGCTTCTACTTCTGCTCGTACCACCCGAGGATTCGCAACTTCGGGGAGATGTTCGTGAAGTCGGAGCTGGCCATCCTGGAGCAGGACCGGCGCATCGCCGAGGGGCAGCGTCCGAAGGCGCACCCGCTGGGCTTCGACGGTGAGGTCCACGTCAAGGCGGACCGGCTGCCCATCGAATACCGCCGCGCCATGGCGGCGCTGCGTCTGGGCCAGGCTCCGGACAGCCCTGGGATGGAGTGAGGGCGCTCATGCGTGCTGGCGGAGTGGGGCGGCTGGGTGCCGTCGTCGTGCTGACGCTCGTGTGGGGGACCGCGTGCAGCCAGCGCGAAGAGGCCCCGAAGCAGGTGCCGCCCTCCACTCCCCTCGCGGTGGCGCCCAAGGCCGCCGTCGTCCCGGCCGTGGCGAAGGACGCGGAGCGCGTGGCCCGGGGCCGCTATCTCGTGGAGGCGGTGCTCGGCTGCGGCGCCTGCCACACGGCCCGGGACTACTCCCGCTATGGCGGACCCGCGAAGGCCGAGGCGCTGGCGGGCGATTGCTTCGGCGAGGGGCATGGCGTCCCCGGCCGGGTCTGCGCGCCCAACATCACCTCGGACCCCGAGCACGGCATCGGCCGCTGGACGGACGAGGAGCTGCTGCGGGCGTTGAGGGAGGGCCGGGGCAGGGATGGCAGGACGCTCTTCCCCATGATGCCGTACTCCGAGTGGCGGACCCTCTCCGACGAGGACGCACGCGCCGTGGTGGCGTACCTGCGCCAGGTTCCCCCCGTCCCTCGCTCCGTGGAGCGCACGCAGCTGCCCGAGGAGCTGGTCGCCCAGCTCCAGGGGCTGGCCAGCGCGCTGCCGGGCCCCGTGCCCCCTCCGGGTGACGATGTGGTGGCGCGGGGCCAGTACCTGGCCACCGTGGCCCAGTGCTCCTTCTGCCACGGAGGCCTGGAGGAGACCCCCGTGCCCTTCGCTGGAGGACTTCCCCTGCCCACGCCTTTTGGCGAGGAGAAGGCGCCGTCGCTGCGCCCCGAGGGCGCCATCTTCAAGGGGGGAGAGGACGCCTTCGTCGCGCGCTTCACCGCCTGGAAGGACGTGGCCGCGGCCCCCAGCCGCCGGGGTCAGGTCAACAAGCTGGCCATGCCCTGGGGCCTCCTCGCGGGACTCCACGAGGACGACCTGCGCGCCATCTACCGGTACCTGAAGACCCTGCCCGCCGTGAGCCCTCGGATCGCGGCTCCCCCGGATGCGGGCCCCCCTGCTGTCGGGAAGTAACGCAGCCGACTGTTGGCGTATTGGGCGGAGGGCCTATAGGATTCTCGGGTTCTCATTCGCTAGAAACCCGCCAGTCGCTACAGGGCAGAACGGTACCGGCCTGGCACGAGTCCTCATGATATCGCCTTTCAAGTCGCTGCTGCTGACGCTCCCGGTGCTGGCGCTCATCACAGGCTGCAACCTGTTCGATACGTCCGACGCGGAGGGAACTCGCGGTCGAGGCGCGACGGCCTTCGACCCGTACGACAGCTCCGCCTCGGGTGCCATCTCCCTGTCGCTGCTGTCCTTCAAGGGCTGCGCGATCCTGCCCAACGGTGAGCCGGTCACGAAGGGAGGGCTCGTCCTGCCCGGCTATCCCGATACGTGCCTCAACCTCAACGCGGCCATTCCCCTGAGCGCCGCCATCCCCCCGGTCCCCCCATCGGCGCGGATGAATGTGAAGCCGGGTGAGCTGTACTTCCTGCGGGAGTTCTCCGCGGTGGACCTGGCCCACGACGTCCACACGGACTACAACGACCGCCGCACTCCGGCCGCCTGGGCGCGCCTCCAATCGGACTTCAAGGATTTGGATTGGAGCGGCCTGACGGTGGGGCTCGACGACTGGAAGGTGCTGGACCCGGGCGCGATGCAGCGCGAGACGTTCTACGAGAACGCCGCCTGGATGAACTCCGACACGGACACGCTGTTGTTGGAGGTGCTCGACGCCGACGGCAACGTGCGCACCAGCGAGACCTACAAGCGCAGCGACTTCATGGCGGAGAACGCCGCGACGGGCCACACGCGCGTCTCCTTCGCCGTCACGGGACTGGCGCCGCCGAAGTTCGCGGATGACCCCGTCCCCGTGGTGGCCGCGACGCGCGAGGCCATCAACTACCTCACCACGGTGAAGGTCTCGTTCGCCAACTCCACCAACCCCTTCAAGTCCTTCACCATGCCGGACCTCCGGGGCGAGGGGCTCATCCGGCTCACCTGGAGCCTGATGCCCCTGAAGCCGTTCCTGTTCCCGGTGACCTTCGTCCCGGAGAACGAGCGCCCCGACTCCTGCTTCGAGATGGGGCCCAACGGCCTGCCCACCGACGTGGCCGTGCGCTGCGGCTTCGGCCTGAAGCAGAGCGTCGTGGTGGCGCCGCCGCAGAACGGCCGCTTCCTGCTGCCGGGAGAGTCCCTGGACTTCGTCGTGGCGCTGCAGGACGGCGACGGCCATGCCCTCCACCCGCGCGACACCATGCCGAGCTTCAACGACTACATGGGGGACGGCTCCAACGGGCTCGCGTACTTCAACAGCAACATGCTCATCAACTGGCGCGACACCAGCGCCTCCGAGTCGGGCTTCAAGGTGGTGGGGCCCCTCCAGGACCTGAAGGTCGTCAACGGCTCGCATACGCCGCCGTACTTCGCGTTTCCCACGGGCGTCGAGCCGGCGTACTACATCCATCCCGCCGCGGCCTACCGTCCCGGAGGCAAGTCCCACCGGCCCAGCACGCGCTACACCGTGGAGCTGCCGCCGGACGCGAAGCCCGGCACGTATGCCCTGCTCCTCAAGGGCCACCGCAACTACATGGGTGAGCGGCTCAATCGCCTGGACCCCTTCTTCTTCCAGGTCGGTCAGGCCGAGCCCACGAAGTACCCCAACCAGATTGGCAACTGCCAGGTGTGCCACAACGGGCCGAACTCGCTGAGCAACCTCCACCACGGCGTGAGCGTGGACCACGTGGAGACGTGCAAGGTGTGCCACTACGACGAGTCGGTGGGGCACGTGTCGGACTTCATGCACCGCATCCACATCAGCTCGCGCAAGTACGCCCAGAACAAGGGCGACTGCACCCTGTGCCACCTGACGCGTGAGAGCACCCTGCGGCCCAGCCTCATCGCCTGTGCTGGCTGCCATCCCGGCACGCACGGCAATGAGTACAAGAACCTCGAGTTCGAAAACCTCGCGTCCGCTCCCAACATCTACGGGAACTGCGCCAACGCGTGCCACGTGACGACGCCCCCGGCCGAGCACGTGCTGCCCCTCCGATGATTCCGAACAGGACCGCCATGAAGGCCCGCTCCCTCACCGCCACCTTCCTGCTCGCCGCCACGTTGGGCGGATGCTCCGATTCAGAGCCCGTTCCCCCCGAGGAGGGTACGAACGCTCCCATCGGAGAGCTGCCCGAGCGCCGCGCCACCGTCTCCGGCGTCGTCTATGACCCCGAAGCCTTCTTCCTGACGGTGCTGAACTTCCCGGGAGAGGAGACGCCGCCTCCCGCCCTCTTCGAGGACACGCCGTACCTGCTCTTCTCGGCCATCCCCGGTGCGACGGTGCGGCTGGCCGGCAGCGGAGCCCCCGTCTCCAGCGGTACGTCGTCCTTCGCGGGCATCTGGCAGGTGGAGGGTGTCCCCCTGGATGCCACGACGCCCTATCTGGCGGAGGCGATTCCTCCGGCGGGGCCCGTGGAGTTCTTCACGGAGGGCGCGCCCTTTCCGCTGCCGCCGGCGACGCACTACCCCACCACGTACCTGCGCCCCATCCAGGTCAACGTCAACGAGTGCACCTCCCAGACGGCGCCCATGGTCGGCAGCGCGGGCGCCCTGGACGCGGTGGCCCAGTACCTGACGGGAGAGGGCACGCCGACGACGGTGGAGCAGTTGCTCGACCCGGCCCGGACGGGTGGCGTCGTCCTCTTCTGGGTGCATCCGCCCAGCTTCTTCTACGACTACTTCGTCATCCCGCTGGACAGCGTCGTGGGTGAGACGAGCGCGGGCACCTTGTTGTCGGTGAACTGGGCGCCTCCTGGAGTGGGGCCGCCGGGGCAGTCGCCCATGGGCTTCTTCGCGTCGTCGGACCCGACGGGCTTCTTCGGCTACTACGCGCTGGTGCTGCCTCCGGGGCTGACGACTCCCGTGACGGTGACCTTCAGGGACACCTACGTGCCCGCGCCGGAGGAGCCGCCGGGCCCGTACCCGCGTCCGCTGGTCATCTCGCCGGTCACCGTGCAGCCGCGCGCCGGTGTCTCCGTGCAGCGCGTGTACGCGTACCCCGACCCCAGCCTGCCGGCCCCTCCGGTGGACCCGCTGGAGGACCCGCCGCCGCCGCCGCTGGATGAGCGCTGGCTGTGCCAGCCGTAGAGGGGAAGGCGACGCGCTCAGCGCCAGGGACGTACGGTCAGCCCGCGGAAGCGCACCGCGGGTTGTCCGAAGGACACCGGCAGGGCGCCGTGGTCCAGCTTGCGACAGCCGCGCGTGGCGAAGAGGTTGCGCGAGTCGGCGCCCACCGCGTCGATGGAGGCCAGGGCCTCCAGACCGTTGCCAGCGAGGATGCCGGGTGACACGCGCTGGCCCACGCGGCCATCGCGCACCTCGCGCGCCTCCACGATGTAGAAGCTGAAGTCTCCCGACAGCAGGTCCATGTGCCGGGGCGTGAGGTGCTGGACGAGCAGGCCGTGAGGCACTCCCGCCAGCACTGATTCCAGATGGCCTTCGTGAGGTTCCACACGCGTGTGAGCCATGCGAGGCAGCGGCGGATGGCGGAAGCCCACGCGTCGGCCATGGCCGTTGGGGGCGTGCCCCAGCAGCCTGGCGCTGCGTGCATCCAGCAGGGGCGAGCCCACGACGCCTTTGTTCAGGAGCGGCACGGCTTGGGCCGCGTGGCCCTCGTCGTCCCAGTGAAAGCCGAGGGCGCCGTGTCCGTCGGTGGGGTCGTCCGATACGGAGAGCCACGGGCCGGCCACGCGTTGGCCCAGTCTGCGTGCGAGGTACGAGCCACCGCGTGCGACGACGTCCCCCTCCAGCGGGTGCCCGCAGACTTCGTGGAAGAAGCACGCGGAGGCGGCGCCCGGAGGAAAGACGATGGGGAACATCCCCGTGGGACAGGGGATGCCGGGGCTGGACTCGCGCAGCTCGCGCACCAGTCCGTCCACCAGGGATTCCAGGGTGGGAAGCGCCGCGTGCAGGTGATTCAGGTCTGGGAAGGCCGTGGCGCGCCAGGCATCGAGGACGCCACTGTCCGTCGTCTGGAAGGCCTTCACTTCCAGGATGGCGTGGCGGGAGTCCTGTCGCACGGTGCGTCCGTCGCCGAAGCACAGGGTGCGCCGCTCGACTTCCCGTAGCAGCACATCCAGGTGCGTGGCTCCGGCCGCACGGGCGGTGTCGACCAGCCTGCGTGCGACTTCCGTGGCCAGCGCCGCCGTCGTCGCGAGGACGGGCGTCGGGTCGAGCAGCTCCGTCGCACCGGTCCTCAAGTCCGCGGGCATGTCGTGGGAGGCAAGGGTGCCGTCGACCAGCGCTTCCCAGGTGTACTCGACGCCGCCCTCCACCGCGAGGGCGTGGGAGAGGCCCTGCTCCTGGTGGAGGGGCTGGACGCGTGGCCCCGAGCGGGAGTGGGCGACCTCGGTCGCTTCCCGATGCTCCACGAACCAGCTCGACGTGTTGGGCTTCTCGACGGGCACGTGGCTCCGTTCTACCACCGTCGAGGCGAGGGGCCGAGACCCGCGCCCGGAATCGCGCGGCGCCCACGAAGGGTCCACCGGGGAGATGGGGCATGATGGGGGCGCGTGAGCAACGGGAATGGCGAGCGGCGTGACGAAGCGAAGGTGGCGGCGCCGCACGTGCTGGCCGAGGCGGCACGTGACGTCCTGGAGGGTTTTCGTCGGGCGCATCCGAGCCTGGAGGCCGAGCTCTTCGTCATCGTGGAGGGGAAGCTGACGCTGGAGCTGGAAGCCGCCACGGGCGCCTTCGCCGCGAGCCAGGGTGTGGCGTGCTCGGTGGTGGCGAGGGTGTGGGACGCGCAATCCCGGGGCGTCGCTTCGGGCCCCGTGCGTGGGCGCGAGGACCTGGAGCGCTGGTTGGACACGGCGCTGCGAGGAGTCGCCGCTGAGTCGCGGCCGGCTCCCGCGAGTTTCCTGACGGTGACTTCGCTTCCAGCGTGGCGTTGGGAGCCCTCCGTGGAGCGGGCACGCAACGAGGCCGTGCGGCTGGTTCGGACGGTGGTGCCTCCGGGCACTGTCGTGCAGGCGTTGGTGTCCACCCATCGCTCCACCTGGTCCGCGTTGCTGCGAAGCAGCGGCGGCGTGGTCGCGCATGGGGAGGACAGGGAGGAAGCCTTCGTGCGCTGCGAGACGTCTCGTGGCGCGGTGGTGGATGCGGTGGCGCGAGTCCCTGGGCAGGACGCGCTGGAGCTGGAGTCCCTGCGCGAGCGTCTCCAGGACGCCGTGGCGGCGCTGGAGGACCCGGCGAAGCCACTCGCGCAGGACTCCGCGACATCGCCCGTGGATGCAGCGGAGCCCCCGTCTTCCGAGTCGCGAGGAGCGGAGGTCGCGGACCCGACGTTGCCGCTGGTGTTGCGTCCCGCCGTCGCCGCTCCGCTCGTCGCCGGGCTCGCCTGGCTCCTGCGCGGGGACGTGGCCGCGGCGACACCGGCCCTGGCGCGCGCCGTGGGGAAGAAGGCCTTTCCCTCCGTGCTCTCCGTGGAGGATGACCCGCTTCACCCCCAGGGCACTCGTCGCCGCGAATGGGATGACGAAGGTCGTGAGGCGCGTGCGGTGCGACTCGTGGATGAAGGCCGCCTGATGGGCTTTCTCCACTCGGAGCAGACCGCGACACGGCTCGGCGCGCAGCCGTGTGGACGAGGACTGCGCGAAGGTGCCTCCGAAGCCTCCGCCTCTGCTCTCAACTTCTTCATCAGTCCACGCGGCGACGCGCTGCCCGCGCACTACACGGAGTTGGTCGCCCGCGTGGAGACCTTCACGACGATGCCCCGTCCCGGGCGGGTGTCCCTCATCGCGGGAGGCTGGGAGGTGCGAGACGGTCGCCGCGTCCGCCGCATCGCGCCCATGTCGCTGGAGCTCCCGGTGCTGGAGACGTTCCGAGCGCTCCGGGGCGTGGGCGCCGACCTGACCTTCTTCCCCACCGCCGAGGGCTGTGGCACCCCCACCCTGATTCTTCCTCCTCCGTCGGAGTGACTCCCGCC
>NZ_JABXEM010000263.1:0-15346 GCF_013372595.1 Myxococcus sp. AM011 | reverse complement strand
GCCCAGCACCTGCTCCCCGCCCGCGCGCCGAATTAGTGAGTATGAAATCAATAACTGACGAATTCAGCCGGAGGCCTCGTCACCCCATGAGCGCCAAGCACTCCACCCTCCCCCGCGGCCGAGCCACACGTCTCCAGGCTCCGCCGTTCCTCCTCACCCTCGCGCTGCTGTCGTCGGGCGTCGCGAGCGCGCAGACGTCACAGGACCGGGCCTACGTGGGCTTCTCCTGGACGAAGGGCACGGAGATCGGCTCGCGGGGCGGCAAGCTGAAGGAGCACCTCAAGCTCGAGGTGCGCCCCATGATGCCCATCCTGGAGCTGGGCATGTTGAAGCTGATTCCCACCCTGGGGTTCGAGACCCGGTGGATGGGAATGGAGCGCCGGACCGCGCCGCTCCATGAACAGGAGGGGGAGAAGAGCGGGAACCTCCACCGCTTCCAGCTCGGGCTCTCGCTGCTCGTCCCCGTTTCTCCCCGAGGACTGCTGCTGGTGGGCGCCTCCGGCAACATCCGCCCCGACTTCTCCAAGGGCTTCAAGGAGTTCGACGCCAGCCGGGACACGTCCTGGACGGGCTTCGCCCTGGGCAGCTACTTCCTCGGAGGAGACCCGAGGAAGACGCTGACGCTGGGAGTGGCCACGCAGTATCCGTTCGAGAAGGTGCCCGTCATTCCCGTCGTGGGCTTCACCTACCGCATGGACCCATACATCCTGGAGCTGGGCTTCCCTCGCGCCACCCTGCTCATGAAGGTGGGCAGCGGCCTGGAGCTGGGCTTCACGGGTGGGTTCGAGCGACAGGTGTTCCGCGTCGACCTGCCGGCCAGCAGCTCCGCGCCCGGCGTCCGGTACCTGAGCCAGACGGAGCTGCGGCTCGGCCCCACGGTGAATCTGCGCATGGGCAGCAGCGACCTGTGGCTGAGCACTTCGGCCGGCCTGGACTTCCTGGATGACTACGCACTGCTCGACGAGAACCGGGAGCGCATCTTCTCTGACCTTCCCGGCTCGACGAAGCCCGCTCCCTACCTGCGAATCTTGATGAGCTGGCGACCGCCGCATCGCTCGGCCTCGTCGAACGCGCGCCCCACGGGGCCCTCCACGTCGCAGCCGAGCAGCTCGGGCAGGAGCACTTCGCCCCTCCCATCTTCGCTCATCGGTCAGTGAGCCGTGACGCGGCCGGGAGGACGTCCAGCGACCGCGACTCTCCGGAGGGACTGGAGCGCCTCACTGCGCCCCAGCCCTTCCTTCCTGGAGCGGGCTACGGCGCGCAGTCAGTCCACGCGGCGTCGAAGAGGCCACCGCGCGTGCCTACCCCGCAGTAATCACTGGCACGCTGGGTACAATTCGAGACGACGCCCTCGACCAGGTGATAGCGGTCACGATTCCAGCACCACGCGCAGCAGCCATACGCCGCCGCCCTGACAGTCCCCGGGGCCTCCTCCACGGAGACGTTGGTGTCGTCCTGTCCAGGCTGAGCCGCTACGACTTCTTGCGCGCCCTCATCCATCGCGCCGCCACAGGCAACCAGGGAAGCGGCCAGGCTCAACATGACCACGAACGGCAATCGCTTCATCATGACGGAGTGCCCCTATTGAAGAAGGAACGCCAGACATTGGGTTCCTCCCTCAACCAATCCCAGACAGACCGCCGCTGAAATCGTGGCTTCCCACATCCAGACTCAAGCGTGGCGCGGCGGACACTCCGACGAGGCGCTGAACCGAGGACGAAAGCCAACGCCGCACGCGCTCACGCGCCGGCGAGCGTCTTTCGCAGCCAGGCAACCACCGGGAAGCGCCCGGGCCCGACAGTCAGGAGCAGCACCGAGATGACGAGGCACCGCAAAAGGGCGACCTCGTAGCCGCCAGCGTGTCCGACGAACGGGGCTCCGCTCACCACCCGCATGGAAGGACTCGGCCACGGCCCTCGAGAAGAAGAGGCCCACCGACGCCAGCGTGGACGAGCGGAGGAGGAACAGGATGGCGAGCGCCTCCTGACAGCCCCTTCCGAGGCGCAAGGCACGGGCCGGAGCGCGGCGGGCTTCATCCACCCCGCTGTTTCGCGGAGGACCTTGGCCGGCCTGGTGCTCCTCGGGGAACCCCTGCCGACGGAGTGGACACCCTCTACGGAGCAGGTCCCGAAAATACAGAAGGCCCGACCCTTTGATGGACCGGACCTTCTGGGTGAATCACGAAGTCGTCAGGATGACGAGGGGCTTAGATCGGGCGAACGTTCTGAGCCTGCAGGCCCTTGGGGCCCCGGGCGACATCGAACTCCACCTTCTGGCCTTCGGCCAGGGAGCGGAAGCCGTCCGCCTGGATGGACGTGTGGTGGCAGAACAGGTCCTCGCCCCCGCCGTCCTGGGTGATGAAGCCGAAGCCCTTCGCATCGTTGAACCACTTCACGGTACCGGTTGCCATTGCCTTGTTCTTCTTTCATCGCGGACAGGGAGAGTCGCCGTCCGGCCCCACAGAGTATCAACCCTACAAGACGACACAGCCTAAGCATTCGGCTTGGACGATGTCCACCCCCACGCACGTCATCCTTCGCACTTCTTGCCCTGACCCACCCCAGCCCATGTAGCGACATGTGCCAGATATTCCAGTATCAGCGCGACTTTCCTCTTCTCGCGGCCTGTCATCGCCGCCAATCGGGGATTACTCGGACGAAAGGCAGGTTTCGCCCCCAAGGTCGTTCACCCCGGAACCAACCAAGGGGGCGAGCGCACCTGGGCCCGCAGCGCGCGCCGCCGCGAGTGACCCCCGCGAAGCGGGCGTCCTTCCGTTCACGGGTGCACATTCGCGGCACCCAGGGAGGACGCGCAGTAGCTTCCTCGCGAATGAAACAGGTCACCGCGATTCTCGAAGCGTTGCGCCAGGCGAAGTCCCTGAAGGTGAAGATGGGGACCCCGATTGCACCGGAGGCCCTGGTGGAAGCCATCACTCCGCCCTTCGGCGTCATCGAATGGACCCCGCCTCCCACCTACCGCGAAGCCCTGGGCACGGGCTTGAGGTCCGCCACGCGGCACGTTCCGGCGGTGGGACGGGAGCGGGGGTTCAAGCTCTACGACGCGGACGCGCTCGGCAAGGCGAACGAGGACTGGGTCCACCTGCCAGAGGGGGTCACCATCGACGAGGGCGTCGACCTCTCCACCAACCACCTGGTCGGCTTCGCGGAGGCGGAGGGCGAGGCCGTGTGGTGCTTCGACGTGAGCGCGCCCCGCGCGGACGGGGAGTACCCGGTCTACTACCACCACGCGGAGATGCCTCGCGCCAGGGTGCTGGCGACGGGGGCCTGGCTGAAGCCCGAGGATGCGACGCCGGACTTCGAGTCCTTCGCGCAGTGGCTCGAGACGATGACCGCCGCGCTCATCTCAGAGCCTCCAGCTCCGTGGCTCCAGGACCTGGGCACGCCGGGGCTCACCTTCACCAAGAAGCGCCTCTCCCTGTAGCGCCGGGCTCAGCGGGCGGTCGTCATGATGCCGCCCCGCTCCAGCAATCCGAAGAGGTCCATCAGGGCCTCCACGGGGAAGACGTGGCCGTACTCGGCATAGGCCGCGTCGCGGATGTCCGCCACGGAGCGCTTGCCATCGGCGTAGCTCGCGAGGGCATCCGGCAGTTGGTAGAAGCGCAGCTCGCCCTCGCCGCGCTCTCGCAAGGCCGTGGTCGCTTCGCGCAGCGCGGCCTGCACGGTGGCCACGCGGGGCTGGTCCTCGGGGGCCGCCCGAGTCACCAGCTCGTCGAAGGACGCCAGCTCCTGCCCCTTCACGCGGCGCGGGACGAAGGCCCGGGCGCGGCGCTCCGCCTCGGAGGGCGCGGGCTCCTTCAGCGACACTCCGCGCGCCTTGCTGTCCGCGTCGAGCCGCTCCAGCGCCTGGGCCTCCGCCCTCTCCAGTGACTGCGTCATCGTCCGCACGGCCTTGGCCGGAGCGCCCAGTTGCACGCAGGAGAGCAGCGCGTCGCGCTCGCGCTGGTAGGCGGCGCGCACCACCGCGCGGGCCAGCCGGTGCATGCCGGCGACGCCGGTCGCGGGGGCGGAGGCCAGGTCGCGGCGGGCCCTGAACTCGTCCTCCGCCACGCGCCGCGCGCCGTGCACCGCCACCAGTCGCGCCAGGTCGAGCGCGCCGGGCCCTTCCGCCCAGGCGGCGACGGTGATGGAGGACAGGCCCGCGAAGGCGGCGCGGTGGAGCTGGGTGGGGTCCACCAGCTCCGGCCTGTCTCCGCTGGTGTGGTAGGTGTCGTCGGGCCAGGTGGAGAAGGCCACGCCAGGGATGCCGTGGTCATTGAAGAGCTGGTGGTCCGAGCCCCGACTGTACCGGTCCAGGTGCGCATCCAGCGGGTCCCTGGAGCCGGTGACCGAGCCGATGCGGAAGTCCTTCCGGGGCGGATACGCCACCCCGTTGAAGCGGTTCATGAAGGCCACGGTGGACTCGGACACGGCGTTCACGAAGCTGCCATTCCAGTCCGGCGTATAGGACACCAGGAAGCGCGAGTGGGCCCGGGACAGGCTCGCGCCGAGCATGTCGAAGTTGAAGTGGGCCACCCGCCGCACGGGGTCGGCGCCGTGGAGGGCGAACCACTCCCGGGTGCCCTCGAACTCCGGCAGCCACAACACGCGCAGCGTGCGCACGGGAGGAGGAAGCACGCCCTGGCGGATGAGCGTGGTGTACGTGCGCACCAGCTCCAGCAACGTGGCCGAGCCCGAGGCGTTG
Source organism: Myxococcus sp. AM011 (assembly GCF_013372595.1). Classification (NCBI taxonomy): domain Bacteria; kingdom Pseudomonadati; phylum Myxococcota; class Myxococcia; order Myxococcales; family Myxococcaceae; genus Myxococcus; species Myxococcus sp. AM011. The sequence goes on along the minus strand of NZ_JABXEM010000263.1, from coordinate 10,645 downwards.
TCATCCGCGCCGGGCTTGTAGTGGTCCAGGTGCGCGGTGAGGACGACCTCCTCGCCAGCGCGCGTGCCGGGGATGACGCCACTGAGGATGCCGTAGTGCCCCGGGTACTCCTCGGTGGCGACATGCACGTCCACCTTCACCGGGCCCGTCAGCAACTGGGCGCGCAGCTCACGGCCCTGGCGGTCGGAGACCATGAACAGGAACGGCGCGGGCTGGCCCTCGGGCACCAGCCCCGGCGGGACGATGGCCCAGCCCACCTGGTCCGGGAAGTCGCCGTCCAGACGGTGGGGCAGGTTCCACGGCGGCGTCGAATAGGAGGAGACGACGCCCACCGCGCCCAGCTTCGTCACCGCCCTGCGCAGGGTGGCGCTGGGGTGGCCGCGCGTGAGCACCACCTTGCCCTTCAGGTCCTTGCCCGCGTACTCGGCATCCTGGGTGCCGGTGCCCACGTCGACCAGCTCCAGGTCCGCGCCCTCGAAGCTCCCGCTCTTTATCGCCAGCGACATGGGCAGGTCCGCATGGGACGTCACCCGGTAGCGCTGGGGGCCGGCCACCCACAGCTCGCCCCGGGTGGCGCGCCACTGGGGCCCTTGCTTCATCGGCTCCAGGCGCACGTCCTTCAGCCCCGCGGCCTCGGCGGCGGCCTTCGTCCACACGGCCGCTTCGGTGTAGCCGCCCGCGTTGTCACGGGCGAGGAGCGCCAGTCGCTGCACCCCGTCATGGATGCGGTCACCGGAGCTCTCATGGATGAGGGCGCGCACCACGTCGTCGCGCAGCACCAGGCCGGTGGTGGGCGACACGGACCCCACCGGGGACGAGGGCGTCTGGGCGGCGGCGCCGAGCGTGACGAGGACGACGAGAGCGGCGAAGGGGTGTGGGAAGAGGCGCATGGGGAGTCTCGCCGGCCTTATCGCTCATGCTGGGGCAAGCCGTCCCCCAGCTCGTAGTAGTCCCCCTTGCTGGCCACGAAGATGTGCTTCGCCAGCCGGGCGTGGGTGGGCGCATCGAAGGCCCCCATGGCGATGGCCGTCCAGTCCCCGTGAATCGGGTCCCAGAAGAGCACCGACCCGCAGGTGGAGCAGAACCCCCGCCGCACCTTCTCCGACGAGCGGAACCAGGTGACCTTGTCGGCGCCGTGGACAGTCACGGCGGCACGGGGGACGTCGGTGGACGCCCAGAAGTGTCCTGATTGCTTGCGGCACTGCGAGCAATGACAGGCATTCGGTGGCGGCAGGTCTCCCGCCACCTCGAACGTGATGGCTCCGCAAAGGCAGGCTCCTCGGTGCATGACGTGCCCTTTCGTCGGCGTCCCGGTGAACGGGGCCTTGGCCCGAAGATAGGCGAAGCGAGGAGCAAGGGAGCCACTGGAATCGGTCCGCCTCTCCGCCCGACTCGGCAAGGCCCTGCGCGAGCGATGGGAGCCTGCACGCTCACCACCGGCGGAGCCTCCGGCCGCGACCGGGAACGCCCCGGCGCGGTCGGCCTGACGTCCCCTACCAGTAGCGGCGGGGAGGAGCGACCTTCGGAGGAGGCGCCGGCAGCGGCTCCAGCATGCCGCACTTCAACAGCCGGTCGACGGCCTCCTTCACCACCTTCGCGGAGATGTCACAGCCCTCCAGGCTGTGCGTCGCCTCGGAGACGGTCCTCCCGCCTGCCTCGAACTCCACCAGGAAGAGCCCATCCTCCGCGCCGAGCCCGAGCGACGCACCCCAGGTGGCGCGGGCCGCGTCGAACTGGGCGCGTCCACTGCCGGCCTTGGCTGCTTCAATCATGACGGTATACGCCGCCACGGCTTCCGTCCCCTTGGGTGAAAGCCTGAACTTCTGCGCCCGCCCGTACCGCACCTTCTCCGTCTCGTCACTCATACCGCGCCCTCGATGGCAGCAGGCTGCCCCATCCGCTTGAGCCACCGCACGTGGCTCTTCAATGCCGCACCGACGCTCTCGTTCGCACGGTAGCGGATGCCGTGCTCACGACAGGTCTCCTCGACGATGCGAGAGAGCGCCGGATAGTGCAGGTGACACACCCTGGGGAAGAGGTGGTGCTCCACCTGGAAGTTCAGCCCTCCCAGGTACCAGCTCACCAGCGGGTTGCCCCGCGCGAAGTCCACCGTCGACAAGACCTGGTGCGTGGCCCAGTCGCGAGGAAAGGTGGCGCCGCCTTCCGGTGGCACGGAGAAGTCCGCCTCCTCCACGCAATGCGCCATCTGGAACACCGTGGCCAGCGTCAGCCCGAGCACGAACGAGGTGACCACATGGCCCAACAAGACTTGCCAGAGCGGGTGGAAGAACCACGGCACGATGAGCGCCCAGCCATAGAACAGGAGCTTGCCGCCCACGGCGCCCGCCAGCATCCGCCGGTTGGGGCGCGGCATCTTCTGTCGCCCCACGCGCCCGTTGAGCAGGTCCTTGAAGTCGTCCACGAAGTGCCACTTCAAGGTCAGCAGCCCGTAGAGCAGCCAGATATAGGCGTACTGGAAGCGATGCCCCGACCGCAGCTTCTGCGCCGGCGCCAGCCTGCAGAACGGCTGGATGTCGATGTCCGCGTCCAGGCCCACCACGTTCGTGTGGCTGTGATGGAAGATGTTGTGCTTCCAGCCCCACACGTACGAGGAGCCGCCGATGGCATCGAGCGTTCCTCCCAGAAACTGATTGATGCCGCGACGCGAGGAATAGCTTCCATGGTTGGCGTCATGCTGGACGCTGAACCCCACGCCGGCGATGGCCAGCCCCAGCGACAGGCAGCCGGCGAGCGCGCCCCAGGGGCCCGCGGCGCCGAAGACGAGCCACGCATAGGAGGCCGCGAACCACGCCAGGATGACGCCCGTCTTCACGTACATCCACGGCAGGTCCCGAGGCGAACGCCCGCTCGCTCCCAGGTAGAGCTCCACCCGAGCCTGTAAGTCCTGAAGAAAGAGCCCTGACTCGAGAAATTTCGCCTTCGTCGCGTGCGACAACGTCCACCCGCCTTCACCACGCCGCCAGGGGCACCATCGGTGGAGTCTGGTGTCGCGCTGGGAGGAGCCCGCCGCGGCCATCGCCTGCCTGGTACCGAAGGTCCATGTAACACATCGACCCCACGAACTGTTCCGGCCTCTCGTGCCACCCGGCACGCGGGGCTTACGCCCCAGCGCCCGCCGCCGAACAGAACGCCCCCTCGCCCTCCCCAGCGAAGCCCTGTAGCCAACGTCACGGACACAGTGGGCCTCTGTGGGCAGCCACCCTCCCCCACCTCACGCAGTGGCGTCAGCCGCCGCGCTCGACGTAGGCCGCCAGGTTGGCCAGCGACGATTGCAGGCCTTGCGCATGGTCCTCCTCGGAGATGCCGGGCGACACGTTCTCGCGGGTGATGGTGACCTTCGTGCCACCGTCCGCCTGCGCTCTCCGGTCATCGCCGTGGGTCTCCCCGCGAAGGGGTCCGTGATTGCACCCATGACGCGCACTCCACCGGGCACGACTTCGCCCGGGGCGCAGCCTACTCGGGATGCGCTTCGAGCTCCCGGGCCAGACACTCGAGCAGCTCGCGAGAGCCCTCCTTGCGCCCTTCCGAGCCATCCTTGCCGTCGACGAAGGCCGTGTGCTCGGTGAGCCGCAACGAGGTCCCCGAGGGGACCGGGACGAACTCCATCGAGCCCAGGGACGACGACATGGGCGCGCCGTCGTACGTCATCGAGTAGGCGAAGATGAGGCGCATGTCCTCGATGATGTCCAGATAGACGCAGTCATGGGTCATCTCCGGGCCATCACCGTAGCGAAAGCGCGTGCGCTCGAAGCCGCCCACCTTGAAGTCCAGCGAGTAGCTGTCGACGATGAACCCCTCGCCCTCGGCGAACCAGCGACGCTTCTTGCGCGGGTCCGACATGGCCTTGAAGACGCGCGCCGGAGACGTGGGATAGGTGCGCTCCAGGGTGAAGCTCTTGTGGATGACAGGCGAGGTCATGGCTTTTTCCTCCGGCGTGACTTCGTGGGGGGTTCGGGCTCTTCGTCCGGCTCCATCAGCAGCGCCCCGAGCCGGTCCAGACGACGCTCCCAGCGCGAGCGGTGACTCGCGAACCACTGTTCGGCGGCGGCCAGCACGTCCGGCGCCAGCTCCACCGTGCGGACCCGTCCCACCTTGCTGGTGCGGACGAGCCCGCTCGATTCGAGCAGATGGACGTGCTGGCCAATGGCCGACAGCGACACCGGAAACGGTGCGGCCAGGTCACTGACCGACACCGGCCCGGCTGCGAGGCGTTCGACCATCGCTCTCCGCGTCGGGTCCGCCAGCGCGTGAAAGACCTGGTCCAGGGAGGAATGCTGAAGCATTTGCTTCAGTATTGGCGGGATGCGCCGCAATGGTCAAGCAGTTGCTTCAGTGTTCGGAGCGCCCGTCACCGCCGATGCAGCACGGGCGAGCGAGCGACCCAGGAGCCGTCGCCGGAGGAACGCCAGGATTTCGTCCCGCGCGGCGGCGGTGGGCGCGTGCGCCTCGTCGACGAAGTGGACGGTCAGCACGCTGTGAGGCGTTGGGATGAAGCGGAAGAAGTCGTCGGGGCGCTCGGACTTCGGCCCCGCCGCGCTGTCCGGGAGCACTCGCCCGTGGAAGCGCTCTCCGAGGGCCTGCTGGTAGGCGGCGAAGCGCTCCGCGCGACAGAAGGCGTCACCCTGGAAGCGATAGGCCAGGACGGTCAGGTCCTCGTCCACCAGTCGTTGCCGCACACGCTCCAATTCCTCCGGGGCGATGTTCACGCCCCCGGGCTCGTCGAGCGGCAGTGACGGCTGCGACAGCACCGGCGCCAGCACCGCCTTCTCCAGCATCATCGACAGCGCGAAGTTGCCGGTGAAGCACATCCCCACCGCGCCCACTCCCGGACCGCCACACTCCGCATGCGCCTGGGCGGCCAGCGCCCTCAACCACACCGTGATGGGACTGGACTGGTTCGCGCCGAGCGCCCGGAACTCCTTGCTGATGCATGCGCGCTCGAAGATGGCCTTGCCCTCCTTCGCGGTGGGGACCGCGCCGTCCTTGCCGAAGAGGCTCGGCATCCACACGGTGAAGCCGGCGTCCCTCACCCAGCGGGCGAAGCGGGCGACACGCGGACTGATGCCTGGCATCTCCGCCATCACGATGACCGCCGGGCCCGCCCCCGCCATGTAGACCTTCCGCGTCTCCTCTCGCAGGGTGACTTCGCGGTGCTGAAAATCCTCCAGGGCATCGTCCTCTTCGAGATTGCGCGCGGCGGGAACGGCTCGGGTCGTCATGGGCGTTCGTATCCTTTCGCCACCAGGAGACCATCCGCCCAGCCGCATCCACCAGTGTCGGAAATGACGTTTTTCGGGCAGATTCAGACACCATGTCCTTCACCATCATCGCCCTGGAGGGAGCCTTCGCGACGGGTGTCGCGGCGACGCTCGACATGCTGCGGGCGGCGCGCTCCCTGGGGGCGAAGTCGCTGGACTTCGAGGTGTGCTCGGTCGACGGAGGTCAGGTCCCCCTCTCGGAGCGCGTGAGCCTCCAGACGTCGCGCCTGCGAGTGGGGGCCCGCGGCGACGAGACGACCTGGGTCATCCCCGGGCTCGGGATGACGAATGCCGCCGCCGTGCGCGCGCGCCTCGGCAGACCGGATGCCACGAAGCTCTCGAAGGCCATCGCCCGTCACGTCTCGCGGGGAGGACGTGTCGCCGCCTCGTGCACCGCCGTCTTCCTGCTGCAACAAGCAGGGGTCCTCGTCGGACGCCGGGCCACCACCACCTGGTGGCTCGCGGGCCTGCTCTCCGAGTGGGAGGGACAGTGCCGGGTCGACTCGAACGCGATGGTCTGCGCGGATGGTCCCATCATCACGGCCGGAGCCGCCTTCGCGCAGACGGACCTCATGCTGCACCTGCTTCGCGAGCGCTGCGGCGCGCGACTGGTCGACCTCCTCGCGCGCACCATGCTGCTCGACGGACGGCAGGCACAGGCGAAGTTCATCGCACCCGAGCTGCTCGCGAACGGAGACGCGTTGATTGCGCGCATCACCTCGGAGCTGGAGGCACGCTTCCCGAATCCCCCGGGCGTCGCCGAGCTCGCCTCTCGCCTCGGCATGACGGAGCGGACGCTGTCGCGCCACGTGCGGCGCGCGACGGGCCGGAGCCCCCTCGCGCTCGTCCACAGCGTCAAGGTGCGGCGCGCCCAGGCGCTCCTCCAGGCCACCCATCTGAGCATCGACGATGTCGCCGCCGAGGTCGGCTACCAGGACGCGAGCACGCTCCGGAGGCTGATGAAGAAGCTCGGGGGTGGCTCGCCCCGCGCGCTTCGCTCGGTGCGGTGAAGCAGCGCGGCGAGCCCTTCGTCGAGACTCCGGCCTGGACGTCCTCCGTCCACTCGAGTGGCTCAGGAGCCCGTGCCGCCACTCCGGTCCATGGGTGGAATCGCGTAGGTCCCCACCGCGTGGGCCACGGGCTCCGGCAGTCCCTCCGAGTAGAGGGACACCTCGCCCACCGCCAGCGTCCGCCCCAGCTTCAGCAGCTTGCACACGCCGACGATGCGCCGGTCCGCCGAGGGCTTCCGCATGAAGTTGAAGCTCAGGCTCGTCGTCACGGTGAGCGGGACGATGCCAATCTCTCCCAGAATCGCGACGTAGAGCGCCACGTCGGCGGTGGCCATCAGCACCGGGCCGGACACCGTGCCGCCGGGCCGCAGCTCCGCGACACCGACTTCATGTGCCACCGTGGCGGAGTGGTCCCCGACCTCGAGAATCCGCACCCGCGTCTGCGGAAACTCGGCGGAGATGAAGTCCGCGATTTCTTGCTGGGTTGCCATCCCCCGAGTCTGGGGGAAACACCCCCGTGAGCACCATCTCATCGGGGTTCGCGGGATTCATGTTAGGACCCGAGGCGCACCCGCGGTCCTGCATTGGAACTTCTCATGAAGCTTTCGCTTGCGGTGGTGGTGTCGCTCTCATGTCTTGCTTTGCTGGGCTGCGGTGGGCCGTCGCCAGACGTCGCGGACGATGCCGGGCTCGACGAGTCCGGAGCCGTGTCCCAGTCCGCCACGTGCAGCGAGCTGCCCTCGTGCAGTCCCTACCACGGGCAACCGTGCGCTCCTCTCTACAGCCGCAAACCATGCTGCCGGGGCACCGACGTCGATGAGCTGGTGTGCTCCACCAATGGCATCACCCCGGCGTTGACGTGGCAGTTCTGGTGAACCCGGCAGTCACCTTCGCGTGACGGTGACGAGCCCTCTTGGCTCGTGGACGTGTGTGCAGGGGTGCGCCGCTCGCTTCTGACAGGGCAACTGTGCTTCTGATGGAGCCATGTTCATCACGCACCGCGCCATGGCCTTTGCAGCCACCCCTCCACGCCACGGAAGCGGTGCCCTCGCACTGCTGGAGAAACCTGGCCTCCTCGCGCGGTCCTCCGGCGCCCGCTTCGTGGATGCCGGGAGCCCGTCCTGACCACCGAGGCCGTCGTCGAAAAGCCGAAGCTGCGCGGCGTGCTGCACCAGTTCGCGGCCGTGGGCGCGCTCGGGGCCGGTGCGGTGCTGGTCTCCATGGCGCCCACGCTCCGGACCGCCACCGCCGCCGCGCTGTATGCCGTCAGCCTGGTCGTGCTGTTCTCGGTCAGCGCCACCTACCACCGCGTGGACTGGTCCGTTCGCGCCCGCGCCTGGATGCGGAAGATGGACCATGCCTCCATCTTCATCCTCATCGCCGGCACGTACACGCCCATCGCCCTGATCGGGCTCTCCGGTGCCGCGGGCGACAGCCTGCTGCTCGCCATCTGGTGCGGCGCCCTCCTCGGCGTCGTGAAGTCCCTGTTCTGGGCCCATGCCCCCAAGATTCTCACCGCCGCCCTCGCCATCGCCGTCGGCTGGACGCTGGTGCCCTATCTCCCCGAGGTGCGCGCGGCGCTCGGCGGCGTGGAGCTGGTGCTCATCCTCCTGGGCGGCGTCGCCTATACCTCCGGGGCCATCGCCTACGCCTTGAAACGCCCTGACCTCCGCCCTGGCGTCTTCGGCTACCACGAGCTGTTCCATGCGTTGACCATCGTCGGCGCGCTGTTCCACTTCGTCGTCGTGCTGCGGCTCGTGCGCGCCGCGGGCGCGTAGAACCCGCGAAGTCGAACCGGGGCCACCGCGAACTCGCCTTGGGATGGGGTCCTCGTGCGGTATCCTGGTGGCATGATGGGCACGAAGAAACACCTGCTCCCGAAGGCCCTGCGCTTCAGCGCGGGGACACTCACCGAACAATCGGCGCTGGCGCTGCTGAAGAAGCACGCCCGTGGGAAGTTCGCGAAGTCCAGCACCCTGCGCGCCGCGAAGCGCTTCATCGAGCAGCGCGTCGCGGGCGACCGCGCCGACAGCGACATCCTCCACCACGTGGGACGCGTCAGCCTCGAGGAGCTCGTCACCGGGCGCCGCCCCCGAATCGGCCTCCTCATCGTCGAAGGCGACCTCACCGTGAAGGGGCGCTACGAGGACTCGCTCGACCCGGAGTCGGTCGTCATCGTCACCGGCTCCCTGCGGGCCCGGGACGTCATCACCGCCGGGTTCCTCGAGGTGCACGGGGACCTGGTCGCCGGCCAGTCCATCCTGTTCGTCGACAACGACGCCTGCGGCGAGGTGTTCGGCGACGTCAGCGCGCCCTTCGTCTACACGAACTATCACGCGGTGAAGGTGCACGGCGGCGTGAACGCCCGACTCGTCACGGGAGACGCGAAGCACATCCGGAGCACGAAGCCGTACGCGTTCATCGAGGAGACGGACCCGCGCGTCCGGGATGCCCTCTCCCCCAGGTTGCTGAAGGTCTTCGCCGACGAGATTTTCGAGGACGAAGAGGGCGAGGAGGCCGACGCCGAGGCGCCGTGGATCGACGCCATCGACGTGGAGAAGCTCGCGGCGTTCGTCCGCCGGGGTCATCCCGCGCTGGCGCAGCCCGCTCCCGGACGTCGGAAGAAGTGAGCACTGCCTACGGGCGCGACCGGGGAGGATTCCCGCTCGCCCCGGACAGGACGTGCCGAGGCGTTCAGCGCCGTACCCCGCCCTCATAAGCTGGCGTCACGCCCGGAGCGCGACGCCATGAACACCCACGAGAGGCCGCAGAGTGACGTCACGTCCACCAAGGCAGCCTGGGAGGAGCGCGGCACGAGCGAGGCCCCCGCCGCCTGCGTCGAGACGCCCTCGGGAAAGCGACACCAGGCCCTTCAGCGGAAGTTGAACCAGCGCCCCGCCGTCCAGTCCCTGCTCCAGCGCCAGCAGGACGTCAGCCAGAGTCCCCGCGTGGTGGCCCGCGAGGCCCAGGCCAGCGCGCTCCAGGCGCGACATGCCACGCCCGCCGCCACCGCTGGGAGCGCCCCCGTCGTCCAACGCTACACCGTCGAGGACGGCTACCGCGTCTCGGAGCACCACACCCTCGCCGTGCCGGAGCAGAACGAGTCCAAGGACTTCTACGCCACTCCCGCCGAAATCAACCGCTCCAACCTCATCCTCGAAGCCATCCAGTCCCGGGTCGAACTCCAGGCAGGGCCAGCCGCGCCGGAGCCGCTCGCGGACATGCGGGCCGTGACGCCCGTGCCTCGGAATCCCCAGCAGCCCCTCTTCGATGTCAACGAGTGCATCGATGTGGCCGACCGCGTGACGAACTCGGGACAGACCCACGCCATCTACCAGCCTGGCGAAGGGGGAGTGCCGCTCCTGCGGCAACAGTCTCCCTATCCCGCCGTCGTGGAGCAGCTCAACGTCATCGCGAGGCATCTGGCGGACAATCCCGACGTCACACCCCAGACCCTCGTCACGGACCAGAATGCCATCTCGGATGAGAACGAGGATGCGGCCCGGCTCCAGTTCACGTTCGGCGGCGTGGACATCCGAACAGACCGACTGACCGATGCCAGCACCGCTCTGGCGCCGGTGATTCCCGTGAGGGAGCTGCGTATCGCCCTGCTGAGGGAGATCTTCGCCGGGGCCTATGAGAGGCAACCCGAGGTCCAGCAGCGACTCGCGGGCACGCTCGGAGCATTCCTCGCCCAGCATGCGCAGGACGGCGCTCGTGAAATCGATGAGTGGGCAGAGCTGCTCCAGGACTCCTTCGACACCCACTTGCGGCAGGCAAGAGACGACGCGACGGCGAGGTATATGGACCAGTACGCCGACGTGACGGACGCGCGAAGTCGCCAGGTGGGTGTCAACGCCCACGCCAACCCAGAGCCCGGTGAGTCCTACGCCATCGTCGGAAGCCGCGACCGGACCCCGGAGGAGATGCAGCTCTGGAGCTTCCACTTCGCCGCGGTGATTGCCCGTGATGGCGCGGACACCGTCACGCTCGAGAACTACAACCGGAACGGGGCGGAGGGCGCCAACCAGCAGTGGTACTTCGACATGCACGGCCCCCAGCAGTCCTTTCACGAGAAGCACCGGCACACCGTCGCTGGCGCGCTCACGCTGCGGATGGGTGCCCCCGCGACCGACGAGCTGCGGACCCGGACACTCATGGGCCTTCCCCAGCCCGTCTCGGAGGAGGTCGCCGCGAGAATCGAGCAGGCCCGGACGCGCGCGGAGCTGGCGGCCATCCACGCCGACGTCATGAGCGCGACCCCCGAGCAGGACGCCGACACCCTGTAGCGCCCCTCATCCCAGGCGCGACGATGGGGCGCGGACGTGCTACCCCCTCGGGTCCATGCCCCGTCCC
>NZ_JABXEM010000262.1:0-15514 GCF_013372595.1 Myxococcus sp. AM011 | reverse complement strand
CCCGTCTCCACGCTGCGGCTGGGCGTGGCGGACCTGGACGCCCAGAAGGCCTTCTGGGACGCGCTGGCCCCCACCCTGGGGTGGACGACCCACCGCCCCACGCCAGACGAGGCCCGCTACGAGGACGGCTCGCTGCGGCTCGTCTTCCAGCGCGCACCCGCCTCGGCCGCGGGCGCCACCTTCACCCTGGAGGCGCCTTCCACCCTCGCGGTGGAGCGCCTGCGACAGAGGGTCGAGCAGATCCGCCCCGGAGGAACCTCGGACTCCCTCGCCGGGCGACTGTCCTTCCAGGATCCGGCTGGGCTGGTGTGGGAATACACCCCCTCCGCTGGATGATTTTCCCCGCGAACTTCGCTGATCCGCGTCCAGAGTCCGGAAATCCCGGCTGGATGAGCACGCGCGCCTTGACGCTTTCGAGGCGTCGCAGTAAGGACGGCCCCTCTTTTTAGCCTGCCTTTCGCTGGAGATTTCTCTTGGCCAACACCAAGTCCGCAGAGAAGCGTCACCGTCAGTCCCAGAAGCGCCGCGCCCGCAACGTCACGGTCCGTTCCGACGTGAAGACCGCGGTGAAGTCCGCCCGGGAGGCCATTGGCACCAAGGATGGCGCCAAGAAGACGGACGCGCTCAAGGCGGCTTCCAAGGCCCTGAGCAAGGCCGCGACCAAGGGCGTGCTCCACAAGCGCACCGCGTCCCGCCGCATCTCCCGCCTCGCCAAGGCCGCCGCCAAGAGCGCGCGTCAGGCCTGATGCACCTGGGGGCTCCTCAAGAGTCCCCTCCGTCGTCCTCGAAGCAGGCTCCCCGGGAGGAGGCACCCGCCTCCTCACCAGGTGCTGGCCAGCCGCTCGAACCCATCACGCATGAGCACTTCCGCCAGCCGGTCCATCGCCGCCTGACGGTTGGACTCCGCCTCCAGAACGTCTCCGGTCCCCGGCAGATAGTCCTCGGTGCCCGAGATGACCGTCTCCTGGGGAGGCAGGCCTTCCTTCACCAGCCGCAGCCTCACGGTGGCGGCGACGCGGAAGAAGCGCCCCACAATCGTGGGCGAGCTCCACAGCGACAGCACCGTCCCCTCGACGCGCGCGTCGCACGAAGCCCCGCTCCCCAGCCGCCCCACTCGCGTCAGCTCCTGACGGAAGTAGCGCGTGAAGATTGTCTCCAGCGCGGGCTCCGACGTGTCGTTGCCGAAGATGGGCGCGCACACGGTTTCCACTCCGGGAGGCAGTCCCGAGCCGCGCGGTGTCAGGCGATAGCCACACCCCGGAAGCAGCGCCGAGCAGGCCCCCCACCCCATCAGCAACACGGCCAGGTGGAGACGCCGTGAGGCGGTCCTGAAGGGAAGCGACATGGGCCGGCACCCTACCCGCCCGAACCACTCCGTCAAGCGCGAGGGCCCTCGGGGGGCTCCGACGAAGGCCCGGTGAGCACCGCCCCGCTCGAGTCCCGCACCACGACACCCCGGGCCTTCATCGCGCCCGCCAGCGTGTGCCACGCCCCCAGGAGCCTCGCGTCCCGCTCCGAGCCTCGGCGCGCCAGCCCCAGCGGCCAGCGCAGCCGTCCGCCCGTCGACGTCTCCAGCACCAGGGCGTGCACCTGGCACACCGCCGCCAGCAGCATGCCCAGCGCCGCCAGGGCGAACATCACCAGCTTCAGGGGAAGCCCCCCGGCCACGAGGCCCAGCAGGCCGAACCCACACAGCACCAGGGCCTCGAAGAAGGGGCGGGACTCCAGCGTCAACGCGCGGAGCTGGATGAGCTCCACGACGAGGGGTGGAACGGCCTCCGCCACGCGATAGGTGAGCTTCCCGCTCTCACCGACGAGGGAACGGCCACCGCCCAGGTCCGCCGAGAGGAAGGGCCCGAGCGGCGTGGGCACGGGCGCCTCTGGCAGCGGGGCCCCGCAGGCGAGGCACCGCGCGCCGCCCGCCTTTTGAGGCTGGCCACACGCGGTGCACATGACGAGGACCTCGGCCGGCACCCGGGTCTCCGCTCAGCCGACGACGAAGTTCACCAGCCGCTTGGGCACGAAGACGAACTTGCGCAGCGTCTTGCCGGCCAGGGCGGACTGCACCCGCTCGTCCGCCTCCGCCGCCGCGCGCACGTCCGCCTCCCCCGCGTCCGCCGCCACGCGAATCTCCGCGCGCAGCTTGCCGTTCACCTGCACGGCGTAGGGGATGACGTCATCCACCACCAGCGCGGGGTCGAAGTCCGGCCACGGCTGCGCGACGGTGAGTTCCTTGCTCCCGTAGGCCTCGGCGATTTCGTCCGCGATGTGCGGCGCGAAGGGCGTGAGCACCACCGCGAGCAGGCGCACCGCCTCCGCCATGGCCGCCTTCTCCGCGGGCGTCTCTGGCGTCCCCGTCGCGGACAGCGCGTTGAGGCCCTCCATGATGCCGGCGATGGCCGTGTTGAACGACAGCCGTTCGATGGCCTCCCCCACCCGCTTCAGGCACTTGTGCGCCGCGCGGCGGATCTCCAGCGCCTTGCCCTCGAAGGGGCCATCGTGCGTGGCACCCGCCACCGAGGCGTGGTGCGTGGAGGCCAGTACCCAGACGCGCTTGAGGAAGCGGAACACGCCCTCCACCTGATCGTCGGACCAGTCGAAGTCGCGCTCCGGCGGGCCGGCGAACATGACGTATGCGCGCGCCGTGTCCGCGCCGTACTCCTGGATGATGGAGGCCGGCGCGACGACGTTGCCCCAGCGCTTGGACATCTTCCGGCCATCCGGACCGTTGACGATGCCCTGCGTAATCAGGCGCTTGACGGGCTCGTCCACCGGGCTCAGGTCCAGCAGCTTCATCACCCGGGTCCAGAACCGGAAGTAGAGCAGGTGCATGACCGCGTGCTCGGGCCCGCCCACGTAGATGTCCACGGGCAGGAAGCGCTGGGCTTCCTTCGGGTCGAACGGCGCGGCGTCGTAGTGCGGCGACAGGTAGCGCGCGAAGTACCAGCAGGAGTCGACGAAGGTGTCCATCGTCTCCGCTTCACGCCGGGCGGGGCCACCGCACTTCGGGCAGGTGGTGTTCACCCACGAGGCGACCTTGGCCAGCGGGGGCTCGCCCTTGCCGGTGAGCACCTCCTGGACGTCGATGTCCGGCAGCTTCACCGGGAGCTGCTCCAAGGGCACGGGGATGCCGTGGCGCTCCGGGTCGCACTTCTCGCAGTAGACGATGGGGATGGGCGTGCCCCAGTAGCGCTGGCGGCTGAAGCCCCAGTCCTTCTGGCGGTACGTCACCGTCGCGCGGCCCTGGCCGTCCTTCTCCAGCTTCGCGGCCATCGCGGTGCGCGCCGCCTCGGACGGCATCCCGGTGTACTCGCCCGAGTCCACCAGCACGCCGTACTCGGTGTACGCCGCCTCCAACGCGTCACCCGCGGGCAGCTTGTCACCCGTGGCCGGCTGGATGACGACCTTCACCGGCAACGCGTACTTGCGCGCGAAGGCGAAGTCCCGCTCGTCGTGCGCGGGCACGCTCATCACCGCGCCCGTGCCGTAGTCGCTCAACACGAAGTTGGCGATCCAGATGGGCACCTGCTGGCCCGTGAAGGGGTTGACGGCGTGGGCGCCCGTGAAGATGCCCTCCTTCTCCGTGTCCTCCCCCGTCCGCTCCGTCTTGGACTGGGCCGCCATGCGCTTGACGAAGGCGTCCACGTCCGCGCGGCGCTCGGGCGTCGTCACCTGGGCCACCAGCTTGTGGTCCGGCGCGAGCACCACGTAGGTGCAGCCGTAGATGGTGTCGATGCGCGTGGTGAAGACGCGCAAGGCGGCCTCGTGGCCCTGGACGCGGAAGTCCGCCTCGGCCCCGTCCGAGCGGCCAATCCAGTTGCGCTGCATGGAGGTGATGCGGTCCGGCCACTCCTTGAGCGTGTCCAGCGCGTCCAACAGGTCCTGCGAGTACCGGGTGATGCGGAACGCCCACTCGGGCATCTCCCGGTCCACCACGGGCGACGAGCAGCGCTCGCACACGCCGTCCTTCACCTGCTCGTTGGCGATGACGGTGTGGCAGCCGGTACACCAGTTCACCTTGCTGAAGCGGCGATAGACGAGCCCGCGCTCCAGCATCTTGATGAAGAACCACTGGTTCCAGCGGTAGTACTCGGGCTTCGAGGTGTTGACCTCGCGCTCCCAGTCGTAGCTGTACCCCAGGCTCTTCATCTCCTGCTTGAAGGAGACGATGTTCTCCGCGGTGCGCAGCGCCGGGTGCACGCCGTCCTTGATGGCCGCGTTCTCCGCCGGCAGACCGAAGGCGTCCCAGCCCATGGGGTGCAGCACGTCGTAGCCGCGCATCAGGAAGTACCGCGCGTACACATCCCCGATGAGGTAGTTGCGCACGTGCCCCATGTGCATCTTGCCACTGGGGTACGGCAGCATCTCGAGCACGTATTTCTTCGGTGCGCCCGGGCGCTTGCCTGCCCGGAAGATGCCGGCCTCGTCCCAGCGGGCCTGCCACTTGCCTTCAATCGACTGCGGCTCGTAACGCTCGTTCATCGCCATGTCCGCTGCGCCTCTTATGGGAGGGCTGCCCCTGTGAGCAAGGGCCCTCGCCCTCGTCTCAGCCCGACGGGGCCAGATTCCTCCGACTGACCTGGGAGAACCGCTGGCCCCGGCCACTTCTGTCCCCGTTCGAGCCCCCGTCCGCCCGCTCCTTGCCCACTTCCAGGGCGCACCCTCGCGCCAACGCAAGCTGGCAAGAACCCACTTGCGGGCGTGGCGGCGGGCAAGCCGCCCACCCGATTCGAGGGGTCGGCCTCCGGGAGATCCACGACGTTCCCAGACAGGTAGGGACCTGATCTCCCTCTGACGTGAGGCGCGGCACGCCCCGCGTCATCGCTGACTCGGTACGAGATCGGAATATTTCCGTTTGGATGGATTTGGCCAACATTCTTGAAAAACAAGTCTCGCCATTGACTGGTTCAGTTCAGACGGTGACGATTCGCGCCCACGGCACCTGCTGGGGGGGCCGTCCCACCGTTGCGAGGAAAGATCCGAATGACGCTTAAGAGAGCGTTGATTCCGGGGTGCGTGATCGCACTCTTCTCGTTGGAAACAATGGCGCAGGAAGCGAGCCCGCCCGCCGCGGAACCGCAGCCGGCACCCGCCGCTCAAGCTCCCGCGACGCCGGCGCCCGCGGAGGCGGCCCCGGCCAGCACCACTCCGACGACTCCCGCTCCCGCCGCCACGCCCGCCCTGGGCCGCACCGTGAAGGGGCGCGTCGCGGACCGACTGACGAACGAAGGTCTTCCGCTCGTCCGCGTCATCATCAAGGGCACCACGCAGGGCGTGGAGACGGAGCTGGACGGCACCTTCTCGCTGCCCAACGTTCCCGCGGGCTCCGTCACGCTGCTCTTCTCCAGCCAGGACTACGGCGAGCGAGAGGTGCGCGTCGGCGCCACGCAGAACAACGTGACGGTGGCGCTCGACAACATCTTCTCGGAGGAGATGGTCGTCGTCGGCCGCGCCTCTGAGCTGGCCCGTAAGCACCTGGCCAACTCGGTGGCCTCCGTCAGCGCGGAGGAGATGAACCGCGCTCCCGCGCAGACCATCGACCAGGCCCTCCAGGGCAAGGTCGCCGGCGCCAACATCCAGCAGAACTCCGGAGCCCCGGGCGGCGGCATCCAGATGCGCCTGCGCGGCGTGTCCACCATCAACGGCTCCACCGCGCCGCTCTACGTCATCGACGGCGTGCTCGTCAGCGACGTGGCCATCGCCTCCGGCGTGTACGTGGTGACCGACTCCGTGGGCGGCTCCAACCCGAACCCCACGCAGGACAACCAGGTCAACCGCATCGCGGACATCAACCCCAACGACATCGAGAGCATCGAGGTCCTCAAGGGCGCGTCCGCCGCCGCCATCTACGGCTCCAAGGCCGCCAACGGCGTCGTCATCATCAACACCAAGCGCGGCCGCGCCGGTGAGCCCAAGTTCGAAATCACCCAGCGCGTGGGCCTGTACACCCTGGCCAACAAGCTGGGCACCCGCCGCTTCGAGACGGTGGAAGAGGCCGTCGAGCAGTTCGGCCCCGCCGCGGCCGACTACTACACGGGCCGGACGTACGACCACGAGGCCAAGCTCGCGGGCCGCCGGGATTTGTCCACGGAGACGCTCGCCAGCGTGAGCGGCGCGTCGGGCAACACCAAGTACTTCGCCTCCGCGATGCTCCGCAGCGACGAGGGCATCATCGCCAACACGGGCTACGACAAGCAGTCGTTCCGCCTGAACCTGGGTCAGTCGCTGGGCGACGCGGTGGAGATCAACGTCGCCACCAACCTCATCCACACGTTGGGCCAGCGCGGCCTCACCAACAACGACAACCAGACCATCACCAACTACATGGTGCTGCCGAACGTGCCCGAGTTCCTCAACATGGAACCGAACGCGCAAGGCGTGTACCCCGTCAACCCGTTCCTGCCCAACGGCGCCAACCCGCTGCAGACGTCCGCGCTGGTGAAGAACGACGAGGACGTGTGGCGCTTCATCGGCTCCGGTGATGCCACCTTCCACCTGTGGAAGAATGACGAGAACCACCTGCGCCTGCTCGCCAACGCGGGTGTGGACCGCTTCCAGCAGGAGAACCGGCTGCTGTTCCCGCCAGAGCTCAACTTCGAGCCGGTGGACGACACCTTCCCGGGCACGTCGCTGTTCGGCACCAGCCAGGTGCGCAACATCAACAGCGGCATCAACCTGGTGCACTCGTACAAGCCCGCCTCGAAGTTCCTCACCGCCACGACGTCCGGCGGTGTGCAGTTCGAGGAGCGCCGCATCGACTCCACGTACATCGTCTCCGAGAACCTCAACGCCGGTCAGCCCGGCGTGGACAACGGCACCGTGATTGGCGTGCGCGACACGTCGACGCACATCCGGGACCGCGGCTACTACGTCCAGGAGGAGATTGTCACGTTGGATGACCGCTTGACGCTGGTCGGCGCCATCCGCGGCGAGCAGAGCAGCGCCAACGGCAATCCGAACAAGCTGTTCTTCTACCCGAAGCTGGCGTCCGCCTACCGCATCCCCACGAACATCGCGGCCCTCAACGAGCTCAAGGTCCGCGCGGCCTACGGCGAGACGGGCAACCAGCCCCTGTACGGCATGAAGTTCAGCGGCATGAGCGCGCTGGGCAACGTGCAGGGCACGCCGGGCCTCGTCGGCACGGGCGTCGCGGGCGACCCCAACATCCGTCCGGAGCGCCAGCGTGAAATCGAGGCCGGTATCGATGCGCTGATGTTCGGCGGCGATGTCACGGTGGAGTTGTCGGTGTACCAGCGCGCCATCAGCGACATGCTGCTGCAGCGCGCCCTGCCGAGCTCCACGGGCTTCACCACCCAGTTCGTCAACGGCGGCGCGCTGCGCAACCGCGGCATCGAGGCCATGCTCCAGGTGACGCCGGTGCGCGGGGCGGTCGAGTGGACGAGCTCCGCGACGTTCGCCCTCAACCGCAGCAAGGTGACGAGCCTGCCCGCGGGTTCCTTCCAGGCGGGTGGCTTCGGCAACTCCCTGGGCGCGTTCTTCATCGAGGAGGGCTCTTCCGCCACGCAGATTGTCGGCAACGTGGGCCGCGACGAGAACGGCGTGCCCATCGTGAAGAAGATTGGCGACACCGAGCCGACCTTCACGCTCGGCTGGGCCAACACCCTGCGCGTCTCGGACGTCACCCTGTCCTTCCTGTGGCACTGGCAGCAGGGCAGCGACGTCATCAACCTGACGCGCTTCCTGTATGACGGCGCCGGCACGTCCGTGGACTACGAGACGGCGGGCCGTCAGCGCCTGCAGGACCGCCGCAACAACGCGGGCATCTACGTGGAGGATGCGTCCTTCTTGAAGCTGCGCGAAGTGACGCTCAGCTACAACCTGCCCAAGAGCTGGGTGTCCGCGATTCCGAAGCTGCAGAACGCGCGCCTCAGCCTGAGCGGCCGCAACTTGCTGATGTTCACCAACTACTCGGGTCTGGACCCCGAGGTGAGCAACTTCGGCAACCAGGCCATCGCTCGCAACATCGACGTCGCTCCCTTCCCCCCTAGCCGCAGCTTCTGGACGTCGCTCGACGTCGGGTTCTAGGCCATGAATATCAACCAGACGAAGAAGACCGTGGTGGCGCTCTGCGCCGTGCTGGGCCTGGGCGGCTGCGGCAGCCTGGACATCGGCGACCTGAACAACCCGAGCCTGGACGAGTTCAAGAACAACCCCACCAGCTCCGCCGTCAACAGCGCTTCCACGGGTCTGATCATCGGACACCGCGCGGGCGTGGCGATACAGAACGGCTACGTCGCGCAGCTGGGCACCATCGGCCGCGAGGCGTACGTCTTCGACCCCGCGGACCCTCGCACGGTGGAGGAGATTCTCGGGCCGACACTGGACCCGGGCGCCGGCGCCTTCGGCGGCAACTTCTGGGCGGCCCCCTACTCCAACATCCGCAACGCCAACACGGTGCTGGCGGCGCTGGACAAGGTCGCGGCCTTCACGGACGCGCAGAAGGAGGGCATCCGGGGCTTCACGAAGACCATCCAGGCGCTCGACTTCCTGGTGGTCATCAACACCCACGACACCAACGGCGCGCCCATCGACGTGGACCTGCCCCTGGGCCAGCTGGCGCCCATCGTCGGCAAGGCCGAGGTGTTCACCCGCATCGCGACGCTGCTCGACGAGGCGGCCGCTCACCTGGACAACGCGGGCGACGCGTTCTCGTTCCGGATGAGCACCGGCTTCGCGGGCTTCGATACACCGGCCACGTTCCGGCGGTTCAACCGCGCCATCAAGGCGCGTGTGTCCGTGTACATGGGCCGGAACGAGGACGCGCTGACGGCGCTGAGCCAGTCGTTCATCGACGCCACCGCGTCCGCTGACGACGGCGCGAAGGCGGGGGCCATCACGTCGCTCAACGTGGGCGTCTACCACGTGTTCCGGGCGGCCTCCGGCGACGTGGACAACAGCCTCCTGAGCGTCACCATCTACGCCCACCCCTCCCTCGAGACGGATGCGCCGCGCCAGGCGAACGATGCGCTGGATGACCGGCTGACGCGCAAGACGCGCAAGCTGGCGGCGCCGGCGAGCGCCGCGGGTGGCCGGCTGACGACGGACCTGGCCTTCACGATCTACCCTTCGGCGGACTCGCCGGTGCCCATCATCCGCAACGAGGAGCTCATCCTCCTCCGCGCGGAGGCCAACATCGGCCTGGGCCAGATTGGCCCCGCGGCGGATGACCTCAACTACATCCGCACCCGCTCCGGCCGGCTGGCGCCTCGCGCGGACATCACCGCCGCGAACGCCCTGGACGAGCTGCTGGTGCAGAAGCGCTACTCGCTCCTGTTCGAGGGCGGGCACCGGTGGATCGACATGCGTCGCTACAACCGGCTGAACGAGCTGCCCCGCAACCTGGATGACAGCTACGGGCCGCACGAGCGCTACCCCATCCCCGTCGCCGAAATCAACGCGCGGCCGTAGCAAGAGGTAGCAAGACAGATGGACACACAAGGGCCTCCAGGGACGAAACCTGGAGGCCCTTCGTCGTTCAGCGCCCCTTGGGCAGTCCTGCGCGCTCCGCCACGAGCGCCCCCAGCGCGGACCAGTCCAGGTCCCCATGCCCCTGGGCCACGCCACTCAGGTACTGGTCCCTCACGAGACTGGCCAGCGGCATCGGCACCTCCGCCGCGCGCGCCGCCTCCAGCACCAGCCCCACGTCCTTGAGCCCCAGCCGCATCGCGAAGCCCGCGGGGGAATACTTCTCCTCGGCGATGGCCTGCGCGTAGCGCTCGAAGATGGGCGAGTTCGCGAAGACGGCCCGAAACAGCTCCATGAACTGCTTCGGTTCGATGCCTGACTTGCGCGTGAAGGCGAACGCCTCCGCGAGCGCCTCCAGCATCGACGCGATGAGGAAGTTGCCGGAGAGCTTCACCACGTTGGCCATGGACGCCTGTTCGCCCAGCACCGTGAGCCCCCGCCCCAGCGCCTCCAGCAGCGGCCGGCAGCGCTCCACGTCCGCCTTCGCGCCCGCCGCCACCACCCAGAGCTGCTTCGTCGCCGCGGCCTCGGGACGGCCGAACACGGGCGCGGCCACGTACCCCTGACCGGCGCTCGCGTGCGCGTCCGTGAAGCGCTGAGAGAGCGCCACGGAGATGGTGCTCGACGAGACGTGCACGGCGCCCTTCGCCAGCCCCGAGATGATGCCTTGGGGGCCGAAAGCCACGCCCTCCGCCGCGCTGTCGTCCGCGAGCATGCTGAAGACGACCTCCGCGCCCCTCGCCGCCTCGGCGGGCGAAGCCACCGCGCGGGCGCCCTGCTTCACCAGGGGCTCACCGCGCGCGGCGGAGCGGTTCCACACCGCCACCTCGTACCCCGCGGAGAGCAGACTCCTCGCCATGGGCAGTCCCATGTTGCCCAGTCCCACGAAACCCAGCTTCATGTCGCGCTCCCGTCCGTTCGGTCCGCGCCAACCTGCGCTTTCGCGTCCGGGCGCCGCAAGCACGCTGTCCACGTGCGTCCAGGAGCCAACGCCCGGGCCTACTCCGGACGGTCCTCGGAGACGTCCAGGTGTTCGAAAGCACGGCCCAAGAGCAGCACGCCCAGGACCACCTCCCCCGCCAGGACGGCGGAAGCCGCCGCCGCGCCCAAAGGCAGCGCCCACACGTCCAACGAGGACCACAGGGGGAAGCCCACCACCGCGCCCGCCAGCGCCGCCGGCAGCAGGCCCACCAGCGACACCACCAGCGAGCCCATCAACGTCAGCAGGCGTTGGCCCAGTGCCTCGATTCCGCGCGCGCTGCCCGTCCGGTCCGCGGGCACCCACGCGGGGAACAGCACCACCGCGGCGTTCTGCACGAAGAGCCCCGCCAGTGACATCGAGGGCAACAGCAGCGCGAGCGCCACCCCGCCCGGCCACCACCACGTCATGAGCCACGGGTCCTCGGCGCCCGGGCCACTCAAGAGGCCCACCGTGAGGAGTCCGAGTTGGAGCAGGCCCACCATCAGCGCCGACGCCGCCAGCTCCGCGCCCACCACCTGCCAGCCCGCCAGCGGCAGCGCGCGCAGCAGGTCCAGCTTGGGCAGGTCCATCCGCAGGTCCATGCGGAAGACGCTCGGCCCCACCACCGCCATCATCGCCGCGAGCGACACGCCCAGCGGCCCCAGCACCCGGCGCGTGTCCGTGAAGAAGCGCGACTCGCCCATCATCGCGACGATGGCGCACCCCAAAAGCAGCGAGGCCAGCACCGACGCCACCCCGCCCGCCATCCGCCTGCGGGTGATGAGGTTCTTCCAGATGAGCGCCACCTCCGGCCGACCTCGCGCCGACAGCCGGAAGGGCGCCTTGCGCGACGAGACCGCCCTTCCCTTCGCGACGCCACCCGAGGCCCGCTGCGCCCGCTCGCGGGTGCGCGTCTCGGCCTGCGTCACCGCGGACTCCTCGAAAGGGACTTCCGCCAGCCGCACCCAGACGTAGTGCGCCAGCGCCAGCCCGAGCACCGGCGGCACCACGCTCAGGAACGCGCTCGAGTCCTGGGCCAGCGCGGGCGCCACCAGCAGTCGCGCTGGCCACAACACCGCGCTCAACCCCGGTGAGGCCACCACCGCCTGCACCCAGTTGCGCAGCACCCCGGGAACCGACAGCGTCCTCGGAAAGGGGTGCGCATCCAGCGCCGCGTACGCCGCCAGGCCCACCGCCGCGAGCACGCACCCCAGCGCAAGCCAGCGCGCCACCAGCCCCCGCGTGCCCCACGTCTCCGCCCAGCGCGTGCGCATGAAGGACGCGGCCGTGGCGTGCAGGTACAGCGTCCCCAACGACAGGAACGCGCCCAGGAAGAACAGGCCCGGCGCGTGACTCACCAGCCGACCGACGAACAGCGAGGCGAACAGCGCGCCCATCGCCGCGCCCAGCACGCCGCGCGCCAGCTTGTAGTGCAGGAGCGAGGTTCGGGTGACGGGCGCGGGGAAGAGCTGCACCACCTCCGACTCCGTGAAGGTCAGTGAGGGACGGTCCGGCCCTAGCGCCCACGCGGAGAACACGGTGACGAGCGCGGAGAACACCAGCGACAGCTCCGCGAACAGGCGCACGCCGGGAGGCACGTTGCTCAGCGCCCCGCCGAACTCCAGCCGCCGCAGGAAGATGGAGTAGATGTAGCCCAGCCCCACCAGGGCCCCGACGAGATAGCGCGGCCTGCGCAGTCGCTGGAGCTGGAGCCGCAGCCGGTTGCGCGAGGAGGCCAGCCACAGGAAGACGACGGCGCTCGAGAAGCTCACGGCGGGGGCTTCTCCGTCCCGGCTCCGCTGGTGATGCGCACGAAGAGGTCCTCCAGCGACGCGCTCTCCCCCTCCGGGCCACTCAGCCGCGAGCGAATCGCCTCCAGGCTGCCCAGCGCCATGGCCCGCCCTCCGGCAATCACCAGCAGCCGGTGACACAGCTCCTCCACCAGCGGCAGCAGGTGCGAGGACAACACCAGCGCCGCCCCCTCCTCCGCGCGGCGGCGCAGGGACGCCTTCATCCGACGGATGCCAATCGGGTCCAGGCCCGTGAGGGGCTCGTCCAGCAGGATGAGCTTGGGCGAGTGCAGGAAGCCGCAGGCGATGGACAGCTTCTGCTTCATGCCGCGAGACAGCTCGCCCGGCAGCGCCTTCTCCTTGCCCGTCAACTCCATCTCCTCCAGCAGCGCCTTGCCTCGCTCCTCCCAGTCCTCCACGCCGTAGAGGCGCGCCGTGAAGTTCAGGTGCTCCCACACCGTGAGGTAGTCGAAGAAGCGAGGCTCGTCCGGAAGGAAGGCCAGCTCGCGCTTGGCGTCCACCGCGTCCTTCGCCAAATCGTAGCCCGCCACCACCACCCTCCCCGACGTGGGAGGGAGGATGCCCGCCAGGCACCGCAGCGTGGACGTCTTGCCCGCGCCATTGGGGCCCACCAACCCGAGCACCTCGCCGGGCGCCACCGCGAAGGTGAGGCCCTGCACGGCGTTCACCGCGCCGTAGCGCTTCTCCAGGCCCGCCACCCGCAGGACGAAGTCCATTCGCGCGCTCGCCCTCAGTCCAGCTTCAGCAAGTCTTTGACGGTGTCCATCACCACCTTGGCCTGCACGGGCTTCACCAGATACGCGCTCGCGCCCAGCGACAAGGCCCGCTCCCGGTCCGCCGCCGCGCCCTCCGTCGTGATGACGACGATGGGCACATGGCGATGGTCCGTCGCATGACGGATGTGGTGGATGAGCTTGAGTCCATCCATCAACGGCATGTTGATGTCCGTGAGCACCAGGTCGAAGCGGCCCTGGGTCAACTTCTTCAGACCCTCGACGCCGTCCTGCGCCTCCGTGCAGGCCATCCCGCTGATGCGCTGCAACGCGTACATGATGCTGCGTCGCATGGCCTGCGAGTCGTCCACCACCAGGGCTCGAATCTGCTGCGTCATGACTCGCCCAGACTAACACCCGGGACTCGTCCACCGCCCGCTGTTCCGCGTGCCCTCATCGCCGTCGCCGGGCGAGCGTCGCCAGCGCGGGTCCGATTTCCCCCAGTCGCAGCACCCGCTTCACCGCGCCCGAGGCGATGGCCTCCCCTGGCATGCCAAACACGACGGCCGTCTCCTCCGACTCGGCCCACACCTCGCCGCCCACGCGCTGTACCTCGCGCGCGCCCGCCGTGCCATCCGCGCCCATGCCCGTCAACACCACCGCCAGTGCGCGGCTGCCCAGAACCTGCGCCACGCTGGTGAAGAGCCGGTCCACGCTCGGCGCGTACTTGTCCAGCGGCGTGGGGGGCGGCGTGTGCAGCTCCAGCCGCGTGCCACGCTCCACCACCACGAGGTGCTTCCCACCTGGAGCGATGTACACGTGCCCCGGCTGCACCGGGTCCCCGTCGGTCGCCTCCGTCACCGTGAAGGGGCCGATGCGGTCCAACCGGTCCGCGAAGGCCCGGGTGAACTGCGCGGGCATGTGCTGACTCACCAGCACGCACGGCGTGGGCTCCGCGGCCAGTCCCTCCAACACGCGCTGCACCGCCGGAGGCCCACCCGTGGAGGCGCCAATCGCCACCACCAGCGGCAGCTCGCCCGCCACCGCCAGGGCCCGCGCCCCGGGCGAGGCATGACGCTGCCCCGGCCGCACGTGCAGCGCCGCGCGCACCTTCTCCAGCAGCTCCTGGCGGAGGACCTCCAGCTCCGCCGGGGTGCCCTTGGCGGGCTTGGCGATGAAGTCGAACGCGCCCAGCTCCAGCGCCTTGAAGACGTCCGAGCGGTGCGCATAGCTGGAGATGACGATGACGGGCGTGGGCGCCGTGCGCATCAGCAGCCGCAGGAACGTGTAGCCCCCCAGCTTCGGCATCTCCAAGTCCAGCGTCACCACGTCCGGCTTCAGCTCCAGGACTTTCTTCAGCCCCTCCTCGCCATCGGCCGCGCGGTCCAACACCCGGACGTCCGGCGCGGACTCCAGCAGCGTCGTCAGCGTGTGCCGATTGTGCGCGGAGTCGTCGATGACGAGCACGGAGACAGCCTTCCGCCCGCTCATCGCGCCTCGCCCCCCGTCAGCTCCGGCCGCCGGTACACCAGGTCGCCTCGCAGGTGCACCAGCTCGAAGTCCGCGCCCAGGTTGAGCAGGTTCTCCGAGTGGCCCAGCAGCAGATAGCCTCCCGGCACCAGCCTGTCGCGAAGGATGCGCAGCACCCGCCTGCGCGCGGACTGGTCGAAGTAGATCATCACGTTGCGGCAGAACACCGCGTCCATCTTCATCACCAACTGGCTGCCCGCCTCGTCCAGCAGGTTGTGGTGGCCGAAGGACACCATCGCCCGGACGTCGTCACGCACGCGCACCTTCGCCTTGCCCGCTGGCACGAAGAAGCGCTCCAGCAGGTCCGCCGACGTGGCGCGCAGCGCGGACGGCCCGTACTCCGCGCTCCGGGCCATGGACAGCACGCGCCGGGAGATGTCGCTGCCGTACACCTCCACGTCCCAGTCCTCGAAGCGGCGCTCATCCTTGAGCAGCATCGCCAGCGTGTACGCCTCCTCACCGGAGGAGCACCCCGCCGACCACAGCCGCAGCCGCTTCGTGCGTGCGTTGCGCTTCTCCAGGAGCGGCAGCAGCTCCTCGCGGAACGCCTTGAGCTGCGAGGGCTCCCGGAAGAAATACGTCTCGTGCGTCGTGAGCGACTCGACGGCGGCCTCCAGCTCCGCGTGCCGGTTCGCGTCGTAGCGGAGGTAGCGGTGGTACGCGCTGAAGTCCGACACGCCCAGCGCTTCCAACCGGGGCCACAGCCGCCGCTCCATGACGAACTTCATGTCCTCGTGCACCAGGATGCCGCAGTGCGAGTACACGTGGTCCCTCAGGAGCCGGAACTCCTCCGCGGACATCTCCGGCCGGCTGTCGTCGAAGCGCGCCACCCCGTGTCCCCTCGCTCAGCGCCGAGACAGGCGCGCCACCGCGTCTGCCAGCGCCTGTCGGGCCAGGGCGTCCGACTCCGCCTCCAGCGCCCGCCGGGTGGGGCCCAGGCTCTCCGGCCCGCCCGACTCCCCCAGCACCCGCGCCGCCGCCGCCCGCACGTCCCAGTGCGGATGCTCCAGCAG
>NZ_JABXEM010000261.1:0-15752 GCF_013372595.1 Myxococcus sp. AM011 | reverse complement strand
GGTGGAGCAGGCGGAGGGGGGTACGCTGTTCCTGGATGAAATCGCGGAGATGAGTCCGTCGCTCCAGGCGCAGTTGCTGCGGTTCCTGCAGGAGAAGCAGTTCGAGCGACTGGGTGAAGGCCGCACGCGCAAGGCGGACGTGCGCGTGGTGGCGGCGACGAATCGGGACTTGGAGAAGGACGTGGCGGAGGGAAGGTTCCGCGAGGACCTGCTCTACCGACTCAACGTCATCGAGGTGAAGCTGCCGTCGCTGCGGGAGCGGCCGGAGGACTTGTTGCCGCTGGCGAGGCGCTTCGTGGCGTTCTTCGCGAAGGCGGCACAGCGACTGACGACGCCGGAGTTGTCGCCCGCGACGGAGAAGATGCTGTTGGCGTATCCGTGGCCGGGCAACGTGCGAGAGCTGCGCAACGCGGTGGAGCGAGCGCTCATCGTGTGGCCGGCGGGGGTGTTGGAGCCGCAGGCGTTTCCGGAGCGAATCGCCGCGGCGGCGGGCTCGGTGGTGACGCTGGGGGGGCCGCACACGCTGGAAGAGGTGGAGCGCGAGCACACCCTGCGAGTGATGACGTCCGCGCCGACGCTGGACGAAGCGGCGAAGGTGCTGGGCATCGACGCGTCCACGCTGTGGCGCAAGCGCAAGAAGTACGAGTCCGGAGGCAAGGGCGAGGGCTGAGAGACGCGCTGCCGCGCGCCTCCGCCGATGCCCATCAATCGAACGGCTCACCCAGCCATCAACGAAGTGCGCGGCAGCGCGGAAGGACAAGCGAAAGCACAGCGAGAAAACCCTGTCGGGAATGCGCTTCTTTGACAGCGGAGCTCATCCGACACAAACAAACTGAACGCTATAATTCGGCCCACCTGAATACTCGATGGGGCCGAAACCAGTCGCAAAGCCTCGGGCCTTGCAATAGCGGCTGACGGCGGCATTGCAGGCCGCGGAGTATCCAAATACAGGCCCAGAAGTAATGATGGTCGAGGTCGTGCAGGAACTAAAACTCGCCGTGAGTGCCGAGACATAATCATTGTAGACCGTGACACCTGGACCCGCAAAACCTCTGTCACCCTTGGGTCCCTGCGCGCCGGTGTCTCCCTTCAGTCCTGGCGCCCCGACTTTGCCTTGGACTCCTTGGGCTCCCACGTCACCTTTTGCGCCCTGAGGCCCCTGAGGCCCGACCGCACCAGGAGCTCCGTCCAGGCCGGGAGCCCCAGGAGGACCCGCATCTCCCTTCGGCCCTGCCGGCCCCACCGTTCCGATGGCGACGTTGAAACGGTCATAGCCAGTTGCCGCGGGGTCCTTTGCTGTCACAGTCAGGAGGTAGCTACCAGGGAGGGCCGCAACCGGCGCGGGGAGTTGCGCCACAACCGTCGTCGCACTGTTGCTCATGACCGTGAGCCCAAAGCCAGCGAGGCTGACTCCTGGCTCGGCGGCGCCGAAGTTCTGACCGGAGATGGTGAGCTGTTCTTGCTCCAAATCGACGGTGACACTGGTGATGAACAGGGGTGCTGGCTGGGCGCTACCGACAACTGGGATTGTCGCGAGGGCTAACAGGAGGCAAAGCATCATCCGTCGATGGCTTCTCATCTGGGCACCTGGGGGATATGGGGGTACCACTACCGCGCATGCAAGGGTACTCGCGCCTCGCCTGCATGGCAATGATTGTCCATGGCCCGCGCCTGCCCGAAAAAGAAGACACCGCCCCGAGGCCCTCGAGTCCCTTTGCCAGGAAGTCCAGGCACGCTTCGGCAAACTTCACGGCAAGGCGACGTTGCCAGGCATCAGGGTTCGAGGCCCATCCGCGTCCCAGAGAGGACCCGCGTGTCACCTGCCCAGTCCTCGGTCAGCCCACGGAGGGATGTTCCACCTCACCGGATGGCGGCATCCCGGGCGACGATGGTGGCACTCCGTCCAAATCAGGCTGCGACACCACCTCGGCGCCACTCCTCGGAGCACTCATGCTCCTGCTGGGAGCTCGACGCCTTCGCCAGCGCTCACGAGCCTGAACGAGCAAGTCACAGTCCTTCCTTCCTCCTGACCGCCTGCCCGCGAGTCGCGCCTGGCCGAGCCCCCATTGAAGCGCTCCCCTCCCCGCTCCCTCACGGCGGACATGGCGAGGGAGAAAGCGCGCCCATGCCTGTGATTGCCACGACCCGCATGCATGCGGACCGTTGTGCGGCGACCCCACCGACACAACAAGGAGCGCACCCGTGGACGTCATCGACCTCTTGATTCAACAGCACCGCGAAGTCGACGCCTTGTTTCTGGCGTTCCGCAACGCCTCGGACGACGAGAGCCGCAAGGAGCTCTGCATCCAGCTCGCGGAGGCCCTCATGCTGCACACCACCATCGAGGAGCGCTGGGTCTACCCCAACGCCACGCGCATCGTGGGCGACGAGAAAATCGAACAGGCCGAGGAAGACCATCAGGAGATGACGACGCTCCTGGGCGACATCGTCCGCCTGCGCGACGACATGAACGCCATGAAGACCAAGGTCGACTCGCTGGAGCGAGTGGTGAAGCGCCACATCGCCGACGAGGAGCAGAACATCCTCCCGCAGGTCGCGAAGAAGATCACCGAGAAGGAGATCGGCATGTCCTGCAAGGACCTCGTCCGCGAGGCCTCCAAGATTCGCCGTGAGGAGATGAAGGACTGGGGCGAAGCCTCCGTGTGACGCCGCGGGCAGACCTCCCGCCCGAGCGTCCCACGCGGAGCACGGGCGGGAGCGTCACGCCGACTCCACCACCGTCGGCTGCGGCAGCGTGAACCAGAACGTGCTCCCACGCCCCGGAGCGCTCACCACGCCCAGCTCGCCGCCGTGCGCCTGGACGACTTCCTTCGCGATGGACAACCCCAGCCCCGCGCCCCCCACGGGTGCCCCGGGCGCGCGGTAGAACTTCTCGAAGATGCGTCCCTGCTGCTCCGGCGCGATGCCTTCTCCCGTGTCACGCACCTCGAAGCGCACGCGCGTCCCCTCGCGAGCCACCCGCACCTCCACCTCTCCTCCCGCGGGCGTGTGCTTCACCCCGTTGCCCACCAGGTTTCCCAGCACCAACCCCAGCCGGTCCGGGTCCACGTCCACCGACTCCACGTCCATCCCCACCTGCTTCGCCAGTCGCACCCCGCGCTCCCCCGCCGCCGCGCGCTGCGAGTCCAGCGCCGCGTCCACCAGTTCCGCCGGGGACACCCGCCGCACCTCCAACCGGAGCTGCCCCGCCTGGATGCGAGACAAGTCCAGCAGGTCGTCGACGATGCCCTGCAAGCGCTCGCAGTCCTCGCGCGCCGCGAACAACAGGTCCGCCTGCTTCTCCGTCACCGCGCCGACCATGCCCTCGGCCACCAGATGCACCGCCATGCGCAGCGACGTCAGCGGCGTGCGGAACTCATGCGCCACCGTGGCCACCAAATCGTTCTTCAGCTCGTCGAAGCGCCGCAGCCGCGTCACGTCCTGGAGAATCACCGTGGCGCCCACCACCTCGCCCGTCTCTCCGTACACCGGACTCCCACGAGGCAGGAGCCACCGGTCGCCCTCCGCCAATTCCACGCGCACCGCCTCCTCGTAACCCCGAGGCTGATACGCACCCTTGCCGCCCAGCACGTGGCCCCGCACGCGCTCCACCACCTCGCGCGCCTCCGGCACCACCCGGCCCAGCACGTCCCCGCCTCCCTCCAGCGACAGCTTCAGCACGTCCTCCGCCGAGCGGTTGACGTTGAGCAACACCCCATCCGCGCCGAACACGACCACCGGGTCCGGGAGGCTGTCGATGGTCGCCTGCGACGCGGCCTGCGCCTGGAGCAGCTCGCCCAGGCTGCTCTGGCGATACTGCTGGAGCGCCTCCGCCATCGAGTTGAAGTCCTGTCCGAGCTGCGCGATTTCATCCCTCCCCTCCACCACCGCGCGCACCGCGTAGTCCCCTCGGCCCAGTCGCCGCACCGCCTGCGACAACACCGACACCGGCCGCAGCGCGCGATGCGTGAGGGTCGTGGAGGCGAACAACCCCACGCCGAACGCCGCGAGCACCGCCAGCACCATCAGCGTGTTGACCCTGTCGCTCTGCCGCCGAAGCTCCTCGCTCTTGTGCACCATCGCGTCCTGGTTGAGCGCCAGCACGGCGGACGCCGCGTCCTTCACCTCGCGGAAGGCGGGCTCGATGCTCCGGAAGTACACCGCCTTGCGCTCCACCTCCGACGACTGCGTGAGGAACCCGTCATACGCCGTCTGATAGCGCTCCCAACCCACGCGCAGCCGATGGGTGGACTCGGCCTCGCCTGGCTCGGTGACGTTGCTTTCTTGAAGGCGCAGCTCCGACTCCAGCCCCTGACGCTGTGCGGCCTGCTGCGCCTGTCCCCGCTCCAGTTCGCCCGCGACGATGAAGAGGGCGGCGCTGTCCATCCGCTCCAGTTGCTCGGTCATCCGCTGCGCGGCGAGCACGCTGCGATAGTTGTCCTGGAGGATGCGCTGCCCGGAGCGCCCCAGTCGCGCCAGCGTGATGACGGCCACCACCCCCACCAGCACCAGCGCGAGCGCCAGCGGAGCCTGGGCCAACAGCAATCTCAGCCGCAGCGTCATCAGCGCTTCTCCTCATGCGCGGCGTCGAAGGACACGACGTGGATGTCGAAGCCCTCGCCCTCGCGCAGCAGCCTCACGTCCGACGCGCGTCCCAGCGCCCGCTTCCACCACGGCTGATGCGAGCGGCCCACCATGATGTGGCCCACGCCATGCGAGCGCGCGAAGTCGAGAATCGCCTCCACCGGGTCCCTCGAGCGCAGCCGCACCACCTCCGCGCCCAGCTCCTTCGCCTTCTCGATGTTCGCGAGCAGGTGCCGCTGCGCCTCCGCGTCGATGAGGTGCGGCGCCTCGCGCGGCGTTTCCACGTACACCACGAACCAGTCCGTGTTCAGCCGGCCCGCCATGCGCGAGCCCCGGCGAAGCAGCGTCGCCGCGCGCGGCGGGTAGCTCGACAGCGCCACCAGCACCCGTCCCCACGCCGCGCCCTTCTGCGAGCCCTCATCCCCCGTTCGCGAGGGGAGCCCCGAAGTCGCCCGGTCCAGGCTCTCCGCCACCTCGCGCAGCGCCAGCTCGCGCAGCGTGGACAGGTTCTCCTCCTTGAAGAAGCGCTCCAGGGCGTGCGGCACCTTGTCCTCCGCGTAGATCTTCCCCGCCTTCAAGCGCTCGTGCAGGTCCTCCACCGCCAGGTCCAGATTCACCACCTGGTCAGCGCCCTTCAGGAAGCTGTCCGGGAGCGTCTCGCGCACAGTGACGCCGGTGGTGCGCTCCACCAGGTCATTGAGGCTCTCCAGGTGTTGCACGTTGAAGGCGCCGATGACGTTGATGCCCGCGTCGAGCAGCTCCTGCACGTCCTGGTAGCGCTTGCGGTGCCGGCACACCGGCAGGTTGGTGTGGGCCAGCTCGTCCACCACCGCCACCTGGGGCTTGCGCGCCAACACCGCGTCCAGGTCCATCTCCTCCACGGTGACGTCGCGGTACGTGTGCGCCTTGCGAGGCACCACCTCCAGCCCGGCGACGAGGGCCTCGGTCTCCTTGCGGCCGTGCGTCTCCACGAAGCCGAGCACCACGTCCACGCCCCGCCGCTTCAGCGCGTGAGCTTCCTCCAGCATGCGGTACGTCTTCCCCACGCCGGCCGCGAAGCCGATGTAGAGCTTGAGCCGACCGCGCCGGCCCCGCTCCACCAATTCCAGGAAGTCCTCCGCGCGCGAGCGTCGCGTCATCGTCACCCTCGGACCTCCACCGTGGAGGCGCGAGCGACAATGCCCGCGCCTCCCCACGAATGCATGAGGAGAATGGACCGCGTCACTCGGGAGCCACCGCGCCCATCGGCTGCGAGGGCTCCGACGCGAGCCGGCCGAACTGCCGGTCCATCGCCAGGTTCAGCAGCAGCACGTTGACTCGAGGCTCACCCAGCACGCCGAGCGTCCGTCCCTCCACGTGCGAGGCCACCACCGCGAGCACCCGCTCCGGAGCCACACCGCGAGCCTTCGCCACGCGCGGCGCCTGCCAGCGCACCGCCTCCGGTGACAGGTGCGGGTCCAACCCCGATGCCGACGTGGTGACCAGTTCCCCGGGCACGAGCCCTGGCGCGTCCGGATTCTCCCGGCGCAGGCGCTCGACGTCCGCCGTGACGCGCTCCTGGAGCTTGCGCGACGTCGGCCCCAGGTTGCTGCCCGAGGACGCCGCCGCGTCGTAGCCCGCCCCCGCCGCCGAGGGACGCGGCTGGAAGTAGCCGCCCTGCGTGAAGCCCTGACCAATCAGGGCGCTGCCCACCACGCGGCCCTGCTCGTCCTTCACGAGCGAGCCCTGGGCCTCGGAGGGAAACAGGAGCTGCGCCACGCCGGTGACGGCGAGCGGGTACAGCACGCCGGTGAGCACCAGCGTGACGACGCAGGCGCGCAGGGCGGTGAGAAGAGTGGAGACCATGATGTGAAGTCCTTTCACGTTCAGGACAGGCCCACGGCCGTGAGCAACACGTCCAGGGCCTTGATGCCGACAAAGGGAACGATGACGCCGCCCAGCCCGTAGATGAGCAGGCTGCGCCGCAACAGGGCCGCCGCGCCGAGCGGGCGGTAGCGCACGCCGCGCAACGCCAGGGGAATCAGCGCGATGATGATGAGCGCGTTGAAGATGACTGCCGCCAGAATCGCGCTGTAGGGCGACGACAAGCCCATCACATTGAGCGGCGCAATCTGGGGGAAGACCCCCATGAACAACGCGGGGAGGATGGCGAAGTACTTCGCCACGTCGTTGGCGATGGAGAACGTCGTCAACGTGCCGCGCGTCATCAGGAGCTGCTTGCCCACCTCCACCACCTCCAGCAGCTTGGTGGGGTTGGAGTCGAGGTCCACCATGTTCCCCGCCTCCTTCGCCGCCTGCGTGCCGGTGTTCATCGCCACGCCGACGTCGGCCTGGGCCAGCGCGGGCGCGTCGTTGGTGCCGTCGCCCGTCATCGCCACCAGCTTGCCCTTGCCCTGCTCGGTGCGGATGAGCGCCAGCTTGGCCTCGGGCGTCGCCTCCGCGAGGAAGTCATCCACCCCCGCCTCGCGCGCGATCGCCGCCGCCGTGCGCGGGTTGTCGCCGGTAATCATCACCGTGCGGATGCCCATGGCCCGGAAGCGGTCGAAGCGCTCCTTGATGCCGCCCTTCACCACGTCCTTCAGATGGACGATGCCGAGCAGCCGCGCCCCCTCCGCCACCGCCAGCGGAGTCCCACCCGCGTCACCGATGCGACCCGACGCCACGGCGAGGTCCTCCGGCACCGCGCCACCCTGCGCCTGCACGTGTTTGACGATGGCATCCACCGCGCCCTTGCGGATGCTCCGGGGCTTCGGGTCCACCAGGTCGCATCCGCTCATGCGCGTCTGCGCGGTGAACGGGACGAACGTCGCCTGATGCGCCAGCAGCTCGCGCGGACGCATCTTGTACGTGTCCTTCACCAGCGTGACGATGGAGCGCCCCTCGGGCGTCTCGTCCGCCAGGCTCGCGAGCTGCGCTGCCTCCGCCAAGTCCTCCATGCGCACGCCCGGCATCGGCAACAACTCCGTCGCCATGCGGTTGCCCAGCGTAATCGTGCCCGTCTTGTCGAGCAGCAGCGTGTCCACGTCTCCCGCCGCCTCCACCGCGCGGCCACTCATGGCCAGCACGTTCTTGCGCAACAGCCGGTCCATGCCGGCGATGCCGATGGCGCTCAACAGGCCGCCAATCGTCGTGGGGATGAGGCACACCAGGAGCGCCACCACGGCCGTGCCCGACAGCGGCACCCCGGAGTAGAGCGCCAGCGGCACCAGCGACACACACGCCAGCAGGAACACCACCGTCAGGCCCACCAGCAGGATGTGCAGCGCAATCTCGTTCGGCGTCTTCTGCCGCGCCGCGCCCTCCACCAGTCCAATCATCCGGTCCAGGAAGGACTCGCCCGGGTTGACGGCGATGCGCACGACGATTCGGTCCGACAGCACCTTGGTGCCACCCGTCACCGCCGAGCGGTCTCCACCGGACTCGCGAATCACCGGCGCGGACTCGCCCGTAATCGCGGACTCGTCCACGCTGGCGATGCCCTCCACCACTTCACCATCACCGGGGATGAGGTCGCTCGCCTCGCAGACCACCAGGTCACCCTTGCGCAGGTCAGACGCGGGCACCCGCTCCTCGCGACCTTCCGTCAGTTTCCGCGCGGTGGTGTCCTTGCGCATCTTGCGCAGCGCACCGGCCTGGGCCTTGCCACGGCCCTCCGCCACGGCCTCCGCGAAGTTGGCGAACAACACGGTGAACCACAGCCACAGCGCCACCGCCACGGTGAACCACAGCGGCGCGCCATCGGTGTGCGGCGAGACGAGGTCCTTCACCACGAACACCGTGGTGAGCAGGCTGCCCGCCCACACCACGAACATGACGGGGTTGCGCGCCACGTCGCGCGGGTGGAGCTTCTTCAGACTGTCCAGCAGCGCGGGCTTCAACAGGGACGCGTCGAGGAGTGACGCCGGTTTGGAAGATGCGGAGCTCATGGCTCAGTAGACCTTTCCGGCCCCGGCGAGGAAGTGCTCGACGATGGGGCTGAGGGAGAGCGCGGGGAAGAAGGTGAGCGCACCGACAATGACGACGATGCTCACCAGCAGGCCGGTGAACAGGGCGCCATTCGTCGGGAAGGTGCCCGGTCCGGCCGGCACCACCTTCTTGCCCACCATGGAGCCGGCGATGGCCAGCGCGGGGATAATCATCAGGAAGCGCCCGCCGAGCATGGCCAGCCCCAACGAGAGGTTCCAGAACGGCGTGTTCGCATTCAAGCCCGCGAACGCGCTGCCATTGTTCGCCGTGCCGCTGGTGAACGCGTAGAGAATCTCCGTCAGGCCGTGCGGCCCCGCGTTGTTGAGCGAGGACACCGCCTGCGGGAGCACCGCCGCCACTCCGGACATCCCCAGGATGAACACCGGGAAGATGAGCACGTAGAGCATCGCGAGCTTCATCTCCTTCGCTTCAATCTTCTTGCCCAGGTACTCGGGCGTGCGGCCCACCATGAGTCCGGCGATGAAGACCGACAGCACCACCATGATGAGGATGCCGTAGAGGCCCGCCCCCACTCCGCCGAAGATGACCTCGCCCAACTGCATGTTGACCAGCGGCACCAGCCCGCCCAGCGGGTTGAAGCTGTCGTGCATGGAGTTGACGGCGCCGCACGACGCATCCGTGGTGACGGTGGCGAAGAGGGCGGACGCGGTGACGCCGTAGCGCACCTCCTTGCCCTCCAGGTTGCCCACCTGCGCCACGTGCGCGGAGGCCACGGCGGCGTTGGGCTGGGACTCGGCGGCGTACGCGGCGGTGACACCCGCGAGGAAGAGCACGGACATGGCCGCGAAGAGGGCCCAGCCCTGCCTGGTGTCCCCCGTCATCTTCCCGTACGTGTACGTCAGCGCGGAGGGGATGCAGAAGATGAGCAGCATCTGCACCAGGTTGGTGAGCGGCGTCGGGTTCTCGAAGGGGTGCGCGCTGTTGGCGTTGAAGAAGCCACCGCCGTTGGTGCCCAGCATCTTGATGGCCTCCTGCGAGGCCACCGGACCCATGGCGAGCGTCTGCTTCGCGCCCTCCAGCGTCGTCAGCGCGGGGTACGCCGAGAAGTTCTGCAGGACACCCTGCGAGACGAAGAACAGGGCGACGACGAAGCACAGCGGCAAGAGCACGTAGAGCGTGCCGCGCACCACATCCACCCAGAAGTTGCCCAGCGTCCTGGCGCCCTCGGGCCCCGCGCGCCGGGTGAAGCCTCGCGCCAGCGCCAGCGCCACGCCGAGCCCGGCCGCCGCGGAGACGAAGTTCTGCCACGCCAGCCCCGCCATCTGCGTGAGGTAGCTCAGGGTGGACTCACCGGCGTACGCCTGCCAGTTGGTGTTGGTGACGAAGCTGGCCGCCGTGTTGAACGACAGCTCCGGCCCCACCGCGCCCTGGCCCTGGGGGTTGAGCGGCAGCACGTGCTGCGCGCGCTGGAGTCCATAGAGGATGAGCACGCCCAGCACGCTGAAGGCGAGCAGCGCGCCGCAGTACTCCACCCACGTCTGCTCACGCCGGGCGCCAGCGCCCGTCAGCCGCAGGAGCACGCGCTCCACGGGGCCGAGCACACGCGGCAACGGCTGCGTGTCCCCTTCGAAGACACGGAAGAGATAGAGGCCCAGCGGCTTCGTCAGCGCGAGCAGCAGGGCGAAGAACAACACAATCTGCGACCAACCGATGAGGGTCATGGCGGAGTCCCTAGAAGCGCTCGGGACGGAGCAGGGCGTAGACGAGGTAGGCGGTGAGCAGCACGGCGAGCACGGCGCCAGCGGCGTATTCGAAAGTCATCGGGGGGACCTCACAGGTGCTCGCAGCCGTGGGCGTAGCCCCACGCGAGCGCGAAGAAACCAAGGGTGACGAAGAGGAGGACGACATCCATGAATGGGCTCCGGACTCAGAAGTACGCGGTGGCTCCGAGGACGATGAGCGTCTCGGAGTCCTTCAGAACGGGCGTGCCTTCGTCGGTGGTGGCGCGGCTGGCGAAGACGTCCGCCGTCGAGCGGTCATGCCGCGCCTCCAGTTTGAGGGTGAGGTGCTCCACGGGCCTCACCTCGAGGGTGAGCGTGGCGCCCGACAGCGTCTGCTCCACGCCCGTCATCAGCCCGTCGGCGTCGCGATACGCCTCCACTCGCGCGGCCAGCGCCACGGGCCTGGTGAGCTGGACGCGAGCGTTGAGGCCCGCCGCGTACCAGACCGCGCGGTCCGCGCCGGGAATCCGCTGGGTGCCCGCGTCCACGGTGGCCGCGAGCTTGAAGGACTCCGTCACGGCATACGTCGCCACCGCGTCCGCGAAGAGCCTCAAGCCGTCGTCACCCTCGGGGCCTTCGCTGCCGATGAAGGTGTTGAAGGACGCGGACAACCGGTCGCCCGAGTAGGCCACTTGCGTGCCCATCGCGAGGCCCCGGTTGTTGTCACCGATGGTCTGCCAGCCATTGAGGAGTTGGAGCTGCACGCTCCACGCGTCGTCCAGTGCCCAGGTGCCCTTGAGGCCCGTCTGGTAGTAGGGCGACAGCTCGCCCATCCATGAGCGCGTGTACGTCCAGTTGAGCTGCGATTGGAAGGATTCCAGCCCGATGTGGCTCGGATAGAGCCCGGCCTCCAGCGTCAGCGGCCCGGTGGCGAAGGACAGGGAGGCCTGCTGCACATAGCGCCACACGTCTGGGCCCGTGGCGACTCCCTCGGGCTCGGCCGCGTGGACCACCTCCGCGCCGGTGCCGAAGCCCAGCAGCACCTTGAAGCCCACGGGCTCTGGCGCCACGCTCACGCCGATGGAGGCCAGGTTGATGGCCACCTCGCTGTCGCGCTTCGCGGTGGTGCCGGTGCCGGGGATGAAGTTCGCCGAGTTCGCGGGCCGGTTGAAGTCGTGGCCGAAGTACACGTCGACGCCTCCCTCGGGCTTGAGCCGGGAGAAGAAGCCAGGGGCCTCTGCTTCGGCCCCGGTATCCGTGGGTCCTTGATGAGGTGGCGAGGAGGCGTCGGCCTGCTGGAGCAGCAGGGAGAGCAAAACGGGAGGCGTGGTGAGAGGCCACATAGAGGTGTGCCCCCCTAGAGCACCGCTCGTACCAATCCACTCCTTCGAGGACCCTAGAGGTTCCAGGGGGTTGCGGACAGCTCCGACGGGAGCGGATTGCAACCTGCACGACAGGCCCCTCTGCGTCGTGCACGTTGAGCGCCTTGTCACTCAGGCGACATGTCCCGGGCCCACGTTGGACCCGAGCCCACGTCATCACCATGCGCGCGGCGGCACCACGTCGGAAGACGGCTTCCAGGGCGGCCCCACCGAGGGCTTCACCGTGGACTCACGCCGCGAGCAGACCCTGCTGCTCGTCGCCGCGAACTTCAGGCTCTGAGCGCACGCGGGAGTCCTCCTCTTACTCCCGGATGACCTGTGAGTAGGCGGCAAGCGCCTCGCGCAGCGGCGCTCTGCCCTCCTCCTCGGCTCCGTCTCGAAATTCAATCCGGAGTCCCTGGGAGCTGAACCTCGCGGCGGCGAGGAGGACGGGCGCGAACTCCCGCACACGCGGTCCCCTGACGGTGGCCCGGATGGGGACCTCCGCGCCTCGGGTCACCTCGAGCCTCCAGGACCCATCTTCCGCGGAGGCCTTGAAGGACTCCAACTGGGAAGCCAGACGGGAGTGGGCACACCGGATGAAGAGGTCCGTCGAGGCATGGGGAATTGTCAGCCACGTCAGGTGGGGCAGGGCCGTCAGCGCATCGGCCAGGCCTCTCTCGAACGAACTCTTCAACTCCAGCCGCCTCACGGAGCTGTTCGCGGACAGCAGGCACGCCATCTCGCCCGGAACATTCAGCAGCCTCGTCACGCGGCGCAACGCGGGATGCCGGAGCAGGCGCCCCCACTGTGAGACGTCATTGCCGTCGCCGGGGTGCTCCGGACTCCAGCTGATCTCCTCCACCGTGCTCCAACCGGGCTCCGGCCAGGGGAAGGTCTTGGGGAAGTGGTCTCCCTTCATCGGGCGGACCGCGACGGGAAAGCCCCGCTCGAAGCGGGTGTAGCCTCGCTCGATGTAGGGCCCCAACGGCGCCTCCCACCGCTCCCGGTTCGCCGCGAGCAATCGAGCCATGCGCTCCTCATCCGGCGCCTCCGCA
Source organism: Myxococcus sp. AM011 (assembly GCF_013372595.1). Lineage (NCBI taxonomy): Bacteria > Pseudomonadati > Myxococcota > Myxococcia > Myxococcales > Myxococcaceae > Myxococcus > Myxococcus sp. AM011. Next base: position 3,101 of record NZ_JABXEM010000261.1, on the reverse strand, counting down.
TACTGGAGCGCGATGAACTCCCCCAGGGGGTCGCCCTGCTCGAGCAGCTGGTCGGCCAACACCAACCGGGCGGAGTCATCCTCCGGCGCCTCATGGACGCGGGCGAACAGCGCCTCCCGAGTCGCCGCATCGTGGCGTGCGCGCTCCACCCGGGCCTCGATGACCTCCTTCAGCGCGTCACACCGCGCCAGGGTTCGCGCATCGAGCACGGGAGGAACCCAACGAGCCCCCAGCCGGATGACGAGGTCGAACCGCTCGACCTCCTCCCCGTGTGCCGAGGGGAGCCGAGCCTTCAGCTCGTGAAGGGGCTCCAGGTCATAGGGCGCCCCCACGTACATGAAGAGGCTGCAGAGCATCTTCAGCTCCGCCGGCGTCTCGGCTCCCGGAAGACGGACGAGCGTGAGCAGGAGCGGAATGATGCGCGGGTCCGCGGGCCACCATCGTCGCAGCCGGTCGAGGTCCGTGGAGAACGCACAGCGCGAAAGACTCGCCGCGCGCGCCCTCAACTCTCCCAGCACGCGGGGAAGGTCCGTGGGATGCCTGCGGACATCCTCGAGGAGCCAGCGGACGGGCACCTGGAAGAAGGGGAGCCCCGTGGCGAGGTGGTCCGAGAGCCGCTCGATGAGCGCGATGACGGGCTCGGCTCGACACTCCTTCCACGCTTCCAACAGGAGCGTGAGGGCCGCATCGTCCTCCCGTCGAGCGAGCGCCTCCTCCGCGCGTCCCAGCAACTCCTTCAGCAGGTGGCTCACCCGGACACCATAACCGGGCCCCCCGCGACCCGGATTCAATTCGGACCCATACTCAAGTCACGGCTTGACTGTCGGGTGCCCTTGCCGATACTCAAGTCCATGCTTAACAATGGTGCCGTCGACCGTATCTTCCACGCCCTGGGTGATTCCAACCGGCGCGCCATCGTCGAGCGACTGAGTCGGGGTGCGCTGTCGGTCAGCGCCCTGGCGAAGCCGCTCGACATCACGCTCGCCGCTGTCGTGCAGCACCTCCAGGTCCTTGAGGAGAGCGGGCTGGTGCGCACCGAGAAACTCGGGCGCGTCCGCTCGTGTCAGCTCCATCCAGAAGGACTGCGCGTGGCGGAGGACTGGCTCGCGAACCGGCGCGGGCTGTGGGAGCGCCGCTTCGACCGGCTCGGCGAGCTGCTCGACGGACCCATTCCCTCTCGAAGAAAGGCCAGAACATGAAGACACCTCCCGTCGTTCATGGCTCGTTCACCATCGAGCGCACCTACAAGGCTTCTCCCGCGCGCGTCTACGCCGCGTGGTCGGACCTGGAGACGAAGGCACAGTGGTTTCTCGGTCCACCGGACCGCTGGACGCTCGTGAAGCGTGAGCTGGACTTCCGCGTGGGGGGACAGGAGCAGCTGCACGGGCAGTTCGGCGGCAAGCACTCGACTGTCTTCACCGCGCGCTATCACGACATCCTCCCGAACGAGCGGATGGTCTACGCCTACGACATGCACGTGGGTGACAAGCACCTCTCCGTGTCACTTGCCACGGTGGAGCTGCACGCCACGAAGGAGGGTGGCACGCTGATGGTCTTCACCGAGCAGGCCGCGTTCCTCGACGGTGAAGATGGCACCCGCTCTCGCGAGGAGGGGACGGCCGTGCACTTCGACCGGCTGGCGCTCGTGCTGGAGGCTTCGCACGACATCGTCTCGTCCCGGGCGTTCGATGCACCCCGAGCACGGGTCTACGAGGCATTCAGCGACCCGGAGCAACTGACCTTGTGGTGGGGGCCCCAAGGCTCGACGAATACGTTCGAGCAGTTCGAGCTGCGCCCCGGCGGCAAGTGGCGCTTCACGATGCAGAGCGCGGAGGGGGCCCGCTACGCGATGGACAAGGAGTTCATCGAGGTGGTGCCGGAGCGGAGTGTCGTCATCCAGCACCACCAGCGGACGCATCACTTCGTGATGCGGTTGGACTTCGCGGACGAAGGTGAAGGGACGCGGCTCACCTGGCGCATGCGGTTCGAGTCGAAGGACGAAGTCGAGAAGGTACGAGGGTTCGTCGAGGCCGCGAACGAACAGAACTTCGACCGGCTCGCGGCCCACCTCGGCTCGCGACTCAGAGCCGCGCTGCCATGATTCGGGCCCACAGCTCCTCGTCGAAGTCGGACAGCGTCTCCGCCGAGCGAGTCCCGGCCTGCTGGCCCAGTCGCGTCACCACGAGGCCCAGCGAGCGGCTGACGTAGACCTTCTGGTCGTCCTTGCCGAGTCCCGCGAACACGTCCTGCGGCGCGCTGGGGATGAGCGGGCCGTCGATGCGCGCGCTCAGGGGCGGTATCAGGGTGAAGGCCTTGCCGTTGAGCCAGAACAGGTGGCCATAGGCGGGGTTGAGCGTCTGCGAGGACTGCGTCGCGGTGGAGAGGTACGCCGCGGACACGATGCGGGTTCCCGCCCACATGCCGTTCGCGTGCAGCAGCAGGCCGAAGCGCGCCAAATCCCGCGCGCTCATCGTCAGGCCCCACAGGGGCATGCCCTTGCTGTCCGTCTCCGGGCGCTGCACCCACTCGCTGCGCGTCGCGCCGAGCGGATTGAACAGCCAGGCATCGGAGAGCGCCTGGATGCCCAGGCCCGAGCGCTGCTCCAGAATCATGCGAAGCCGGTGGTAGGCGTCGTTGTTGTACAGCCACGTCGTCCCAGGGGTCGTCTGGAGTCCGAGCGACGTGTTCAGTCCGCTCGTCATCGTCAGCAGGTGGCGCACGGTGATGCGGGCCTCGTTCAGAGCGGTCGTGTTGGACCAGCCGGCGCCGAGAATGGTGGAGACGCGCTCGTCGAGCGAGAGCAGTTGCTTGTCCACCGCGATGCCGATGAGCACGGAGACGACGCTCTTCTGCGCGGAGGCGATGTCGCGCATGAAGTTCGAGTTCACCGTCCAGTAGCGCTCGGCCAGGATCTTCCCATCCTGGAGGATGACGATGGCGCGGGTGTCGCGGGAGCCCGCGAAGTCGAGCGCGACATTGAGCTTCGCCACGTCCCAGCCCACGGTGGCCGGGTTCACCGTGGGCCAGCTCGCGTCAGTCATGGGGAAGACGATGGGCGCGAACACGTCGTGGGGGGGCGCCACGTCGGGTTCGACCTGAGG